>JAPXKQ010000018.1:0-38140 GCA_033809995.1 Tissierellaceae bacterium | reverse complement strand
CTTTCCAAATACCTGAATCTCTTCAATTCCCATTAAATCTTCTGGTGTGTTCTCCATTGACACCTGACCTATATAATAAAATTTACCATTCAAATTAATTCCGCCTTTTAATTCGCTATTTTCATTATCCGTAAATATAAAGGCACTAAGTTCTTTATCGATTATTTTTTCTTCAATAATTTTGTTAATATTATCCAATTGCAGATTTTCTATTTTTGCATTGCTTAATTGGAAAAATTCTAATGGGTATATATTATTTTCTTTCTCAAAAAATATCCATTTATTTTTTAACAACACAACAAGGCCATCATCATAATAAGCATATTTTGAGCCTATTGAGCCAAAGTTTGTTTGCCCATTTTCTACTGGTTTTTCATGTTGAGTAACTGAAGAAACAACTTCCCCTATAATATCTGAATCACCGATTTCTATAGATATTTCTTTATTAGTATCAAGGAATAACATATCCCCAACTTTAATCATTGGTCTTAAATCTCTTATCCTACTATTAGTCTGTGGACTTTGCTGATAGATGATATCATGGGGGATTGGAACAGCATTCGTATTCCGTGGCATAAGACTAAACATACTTTCAAAGGAGAATGGAATTATCAGGCGAAAAACAACCACACCCCATAAGGCATAGGAGATGATTTTTGGAGCTTTTTTGAGTAGTAGTCTGATAAGCATTACAAAAAGGATTACATAGCTTGCAGTAAGACTCATATTTAAAACAGAGAGAAATAGTTCATTCATTGCTACACCTCCTTGTGTTCATCAATCAATTTTTTTGCTCTTTCGATTGTTGCCTGCTTAATTTTTTTGTTCCAATAAAAGCTGTTAAAAATTTAGGCAAAAACCCTCCAAAAGTATCCTCAACAAATCGTATACTTTGGTTGGCATAATATTCATCCTTTGTGATTAGAGATGAAACTACAGCGTTTTCGTTTTGAAAAATACCCTTTTCACATAACTTTTAGAAACCATCCTAATTAAATCATTATCACTCTAATCAATAATTAGTTTTCCACTTTCTCTAAGGCTCATATAAATTGATACTTGCTCATATAAATCTGATTATATACATTATACTATATAATTCAGTTACCAAAGTATTAACTTATAAATCATTTTTTCAACACTACTTTTTGCTTTGAAATGGTCCTTTGTTTGAACATGTAAAAGGATGCTCATTTCTGAACATCCAATAATCTACAATCTATATTTGAACTTTTAAGACATTCTTATATTCTTCATAGTGTTCTCCTGTAACATACTCAATTACATATTCTTTTGGTATCATATAGGTATCCCTTATATAAAAATGCGTAACCCTTCCGGCTCTCATAAGCTTCCTTGCAGTACTGTCACCAATACCACCTAACATTCCTCTGAATTGTTCAAGTGTAACAACATCAGGATACTCTTTAAACCTTTCACGATAATACTCCTTATCTCTCATTTTAAGTCAGCTCCTTATAATCATCTTGTCAGTGATAGGTGCTGACTGCATATTCTGTTTTTTTATTTCCTATATCGCCTATGCTCTATCTTAATCTCTGTCAGATAGTTCAAGGAAATAGGAAAACAAAGATGTCCTCCTTTTTATTTACATATTACATTATTTAATGCTACTAATTTTCATTCAATGGGATTTAATACCATCTGAACAACACTATCATCAGTACTGTTCAAAATTTCCCAAGCCTCGTCCTCTGACATTTCAACCAATTTTTCAATTTTATTGGTATCTTTATTCCTTACTGTTTTAAGATAGATAGGTGTCCCTTTACCCAAAACATCTTTGTCTTCCACAGCGTTAAAATAAATGATGGACTTGGCATTTTCGCTAATCAACTGGGCATCAGGGTTATTTTCATCATATAAAGAACGTACCCAGTGACCATCGTAGTAATACCTAACAGAGTCATTTTCAACTTTCAAGAACTCAGAATAGTTATCCATATTATATGCTTCTTTAATATTAAGTTTTTTCGCAGCTAAATTTGCAGTGCCTATTCCAGTGTTGGCGTCCGTTACTTCCTTTGGAGAAGCAATAATAGCGTTGTTAATGGCAAATACTGTTCCATCCCCTATTATAGCAATAAGCACAACACAGAGGATAACAATTCCACCCTTCTTCTTTTTTGTATCCATGATTGATGTAATACGATTTTTCATTCCTCTTTTACCTCCATAAAAATTAGTTGATAGTGCTGTTTGAAGTTTTACTCCGTTCCTGACAACACCAATGATAGTCTCGCCATATTGTTTGCGTTGCTGAAAATCCGCGCCTTGTAAAACCAGTGCATCACAGGAGATTTCACATTGTACCGCTGTTGCTTTTGCCATAAAGTAGACTATTGGATTAAACCAATGAATTGCAGTTGCTATTAAAGTTAATGCTTTATGCCAAAGGTCATGCCGTTTAACATGAACTAGTTCATGTTTTAGAATCAAGGTTAATTCATTAGTGGCAACTTTTACAGGAGGTAGTAAAATGGCAGGTTGGAAAAATCCAACGAGCATAGGACTTGTAATGCTATGGCACACGTTTAACCTTATTGGCTTATTAATTCCTAGTTTCAACTTTAAGTTATTCAAAATTTCCAAGCTTTCCAAATCATTTACAGGTTCGCCCCATCGGCGTACTATCCGCATAAAGCGACTATGCCTAAGAGCATGATATAATACGATGCTTATAACGCCTACAACCCAAATCAATGCAAAAATCCACCATAAGGGAATTGTTGCTGGAGTATTTACTATATCACCTACATGGGTCATAGATGACATAGTATTGTCGATAATTGATTGTATAGGTGATGTAGGTATATTCGTTATCTCAGCGGGAAGAGTTGATAGCTCAATCTGGGGAAGAAAAGGAAATACCCAGCCTACTGTAATCGCTAGCCAAGTCATATAACGCCACTTTGCAGAATATCGTTTAGATAAGATTGGCAGTATGGCTGCATACACAAGCGTTATAACTGACATGTAAATAGAACATTGTAATAGGGCAGTTAGGAAATTCAGCACATCATTCCCTCCTTTCTTTCAGCCACTTTGCCAATTGGTCAAGATCGCTATCCTCTATCTTTTTTCCGTCATACAGCGTGGCAACCAAACTGGCAAAAGAGTTTTCATGGAAACGCTCTATAAAGTCACCCGTTTCAAATTTCAAATAGTCCTCTCTGCTAATAAGCGGAAAATAGGTGCGCTCTTTTCCAATTTTCTCAGTTCGTAAAAATCCGCGTTCCACTAACCGAACCATGAGTGTTAGAATGGTCTGTGCTTTCCATTCTTTCTTCTTTCCCAATTGCTCCATAATAATGTTAGTCGTAATAGGTGGCTTGTTAGCCCACACTACTTTCATGATTTCGAACTCAGAATCAGGTAGTTTTTTTATTGCCTTCATAGTGATCCCTCCATATTCTACAATTGTCTTTATAGATATTCTACATCTGTCTTTTATTGTTGTCAAGTGTTTTATAATTCTTATCCTCCAATTCATTCATAGGTACTGATATACACACCATCATTGGTTTTATAAGGATTTAATGCAAAATCTGTACGGTCTGCAAGACAACTAGCAATAGACTTTCCTTTGTTTTGGTGCATGGAAATTATACGTGTTGTTGCCATGAAAGCCACCTCCTTTATAACACAAAAAAAGAGCTACCATATAGTAACTCCTTATCGATAAATTATTATGTATTAAACCTGTCAAATTAGAATTTATCAGGCTCTAACTATGCTCATTTTATCATGTCTAGATTTTTCTTTAGCTTATCAATTACGGGTGTTTGAACACCACTTTTTCGTATCAATTCGTCAAACTCTTGTTGCAAGTATATCATTTCAGATTTTGCCACAACACAATACTTCGCCATCGTTGTTTCTGCGAGTGTTGTCCTCATAAATGCAGCAAAGAAAAAAGTTATGGCATTTTTTTATTATATAGAAAAGCGTCTAATGATGCGTTAAGGTAGCTTTTCTTGAAACTCATTAAGGTCAAAACAGTCCATTAAATTAAGTATTCTGAATTGTAGGACTTTCCTATTCGTTACAAGAAGAAAGAGCCGATAACCATGAGTTGCATTCTCATAGGTTATCGCCTCTGCGTCTTAGCGTCTGGCTCTCTGATGACAGATATATTTAATTGTCGTACATGAATAAATTTTTACTGTTTGCACTTAAGACAAAATAATGGGAAGTTTTCAAGAATTGTATCCTCGCGTATCCTAATTCGAGTTTTGCTTTTACAAACAGTATATAGCATCCAATTTTCCATATTCAATAGCAACACCTCAATTCTCTACTGTAAATATTTCTTCAATAGTAACACCAAAAACTTTTGCAATGTTCCAAGCCAACACTAATGAGGGATTATACTTTCCATTTTCAAGATTTCCTATTGTTTCTCTACGGACACCTACTTTAGCTGCAAGATCTTCTTGTTTCATATCATATTTTGCACGATACTCTTTAATCCTATTTTTTATCATTGCTTGCTCCTAACCGTTCTTTCAATTCAATAATAAACGTCATTAGAACAAAAACTGCAACGGAAATTCCAAAACCTAAAGCAGTTCCGCCAGCCATTGGATTGTTGCTTAATTCCAAATAGGAAAAAACAAGTGTTGCTACAGTCGCAGTAAATAAATTAGCAAAGAAAGCATAAGTTGCACATTTCCGAACTGTATCAATAAACATTTCGTCAGGTACTACCCAGAAATATTGGAAAAAGATAACAAATGCAAAAAAGAATAAAAATATACTATATCCACTATTTAATCCCCAAAACCCCAATAGAGAAAGAAAACCTATAAACCCATATTTATTCTTCATAACCAACCTCCTTAATATGATGTATTTCGCACTTCATGTTATAAATATACCACATTGGAATTTTAATGTCAATTATAAATATATTTTTATAATGTTGTCTCCTTTTCCAATTTGTAAAATGCCCATAGAAAGCTGATGCCACACATTACAACAAATAGAAACAGTACATTAAATATTCTTGCAAGCTCGATATTTCCATTCTAGAAAGATAAGCTTGAAATCATTTTGCAATACTACAGGTGCCTGAATCTCATATACAATTATGATTTTTGAAATTTATGTATGCAAGCGGCAACAATGCTATGCTTACCATAATAGAAAATGTAAGGATAAGCTCATAAGGCTGTAAGGTTAATCCAAAAAAATTTATAGAAAATATACCCGTAATATTATCAAGATAAAACATATTTACAGGAATAAGATTGAATAAATGGTGTATCCATAGTACATCTTCAGATATATTCACTAACATAGGTAAAATCGTAGTGTTTTCAGACACTTGATTATCGATCAATCCAAAGGTTGCTTTTATTTCGATAATTGCTTTTTGTATATCTACGCCATCCTTGAATTGAATACGATAAGTAGACCCGTCTTTTGCGTTTTCATCTGCAATTACCCTAAACCCTTCCTCGCTCAAAATCATTCCGTATACATCAGCTTGTAATAGTGTCCCTAAATCCTCACAAACTCCCACTATGGTATAGTCTTTTTGCGCACCATTGGGTACAGTGGCGGTGACAGTATCACCAATAGATAACCCCAACTGCTCTATTGCCGATTTATTTAACAAAGCTTCGCTTTTTGTCATAGGATAGAAGCCATCCATAAGGCTCATTTCCGTTGTTTCTGTAAATACATCTTCATTGGCCCCGGCGAAAACAACTGGCTTTCCCTGCAATGTTCCGCTGCTGCCTTGAAGCATCCTAGAAATCAATTAGTGGATATGATGAACATTTAAGCAGAACTATAAATATAAATTCATTTTATTTAATTAACATGACGTAATCTTGAAACTAGACTTTCTTTCCGAAATATTCTTACTAAAATACTGGAAACAACTATAGGTGTCATAACAATGATTAAAACATAAATTATTAGGTACCCTATTGGAAAACGGTAATGCATATAATTTGCCCCAAAATGCTGCAATACTCTTATTAATCCATATCCTAATGCTGTACCAAATATTAAAGTTATTATTAAATTTCCAAAAGATAAACCTAATCCTTCAAATTGTATCATTCTTACTAATTGTTTATTACTTAATCCAATAGATTGTAGCATTGCAAATTCTCTTTTCCTCGAAATAATATTGGTTATTATTGTGTTAACTAAATTGATTAGGCTAAATAAAATGATAAACCCACTTAATCCTATTATGGTTTTGTTCCTTAGATCAAAATTGTATTTATCTTCTATTAAATTTTGTTTTAGTGTATTCATCTCAAGTAAAGGATTTTCATCTATTAGATTAAGGAGTTGCTCCTCCGCCCTATCTCCTTCCTGCTCAAAATCATTTACAGATATAACCAATGTATCTATGGTATTTATACCTGGGAATAATTGTTCCAGTTTTTCTATTGGTAGTAAAAACCAACTAGAGTTATATGTGACATTGCTGGGCTCACCTATGGAACCTGTAATCTTAAATGATTTTTCAACTTCTTTTTTTCCATCAAAATATCTAAAATCAACTTTATCTCCAATTTCAAATTTCCAACCATATATTTCTTCTGCTAATTTATTATACACAATAAGGATTTCATCATTTTTTATCATCTTATCATAATCAAAGCTTCCTTCTGCCAGTGTTTTATTTATTGTTTCTATACCTTCTCTAGTAAATGCAGAAAGTAAATCTCCATTATTGATTTGATCTTTATAATCAAATTTTACAGCAGTTCGATGAAATTCCATAATGCTATCAACTTCTGGTATTGAATCAATCTGTTTCATTAATTCTTCATTGATGGGATTTTTCAATTGAACTCCCGTTAATCCATTGTCAATGGTCTGCAATGTATTATAATCAAAGGAAATAATATATTCTCCCAAGCTATACAATCCTTGTCTAGAATATTCTTCTAAAGAGGTGGATACCATCATTGTTGTACTCATAAGGAATAAAGACCCACCTATCCCAAGGGAAATTAAAGTCAAAAAAGATTTATTTCTATTTCTTTTTAGACTAATTCCTGCCATAGAATATGGAGATAATTTTCTGTGTAATTCCTTTGTTTCCTTTAATCCTTTTCCCTTATATACTGAAAATCGTGATGCCTCCACAGGAGAAACAGAAGAAGCTATCTTTGCTGGTTTTTGAACCGATATAATGATGGTTATGAATTCAGCAATTGCTATAATTAAGCTTAGAATAATAGTATATTTCCAACTCCAGCCTTCTGAAATTATCTAATAGGAAATTATCCAGGATATTAAAAGCCCTACAGGTGTTCCCAATGCAAACATGATTGCCCCTTCTCTTCTTACAATGGCCCTAATCTGTTTTTTTGAAGTACCTATAGTTCTAAGCTGTCCAAATCTTTGAATGTTATCTAAAACTGAAATATAGAATATACTATATACAACTAATACACTTGCAAATAAAATTCCCATGGCTACTACTATTATGACTAAAATATTTTGTTTCGGCATAATTAATGAATTTGTAAAAAAATTGTTTGGATTTATGTTTTTTCTTTCAATCCCTGCATCTTTTCCAATGTTTCTTACAATATCTAAAAACTCATTTTCTGACATCATATCTGCATTTTTTATTTTGCAAAGAGCACTGTAATTTACATGTTTCAACTGTTCTCCATTTTCGGAATACTCCTTAGAAAATAATACTGAATAAACGCTGGAATTCTCATTTAACTCCTCATAAAACCCACTAATAATAAACTCTTCTTCAATATCATTCAAAAACTTTATTTTTATAGTATCTCCAATATTTTTTGAGTTAGGATATAACTTTAGCATTGACTTATCTACTACAATTTCGTTTAATTTTTCTGGATAACTTCCTTCCACTATTGTTTTTGTCTTTATGCTTTTTGTATCCTTTTCAAAATAAACGGGACGAATCATTTTGTTTTGTATTTTAAAACTATTACCGAATTTTGACATGGTTAAGAAATCTATCTTATCTGAGGTTTTTAATTTTTCTATCTGCTCTACACTAACATTTTCATAGATAACATGCTGCACTATATCTAGCTGTCTTTTAATTTTATGTTCCCTTGCTGACTGGAAAAGAGACATAACACCTAATAAGGAAACAGATAGTACAATAGTTATTAATACAAAAATATTTCTTGTTCGATTAAATTTCATACTTCTATTAGCCAATTTTCCTATAATCTTTCTATTATTATTTGCTATCATAAGCCCTTCCCCCTATCTATTAGAAATTCTTCCATCTTCAATTCGGACTATACGATCAGCTAACTGAGCAATTTCATTATTATGGGTAATCATCACAATAGTTTGATTAAATTGTTTACTAGTTCTTTTTAAGAGCCCCAAAACTTCCGAGCTGGTTTTACTGTCTAAATTTCCAGTAGGCTCATCTGCTAAAACAATGGATGGCTTAGTCACCAAAGCCCTTGCTATAGCTCCTCTTTGCTGCTCTCCCCCTGATAAGTAATTGGGAAATCTTCGCTTTTTATCTTTTAAATTCAATAATTGAACTATTTCTTCTATATATTTCTCATCAATGGTTTCTCCGTCCAAATCCAATGGTAGAACAATATTTTCATAAAGATTTAACATAGGTACCAGATTAAAATTTTGGAAAACAAATCCTACATTTCTTCTTCTAAAAATAGTTAACTCATCATCGGATAGCTGAGAAATATCTTGACCAGTTACAATTACCCTTCCTGATGTAGGATTATCTAAGCCCCCTAGCATATTTAATAAAGTAGATTTCCCTGACCCAGAAGTTACCACGATAGCAAGAAATTCACCCTTCTTTACAGTTAAGTTTACCCCATCTAAGGCTTTTACAATATTAGGCTCTTCTCCATAATATTTTTTTATATCTATTCCTTCCAATATATTCATTCTTAATTCCCCCTTTTCTTGAGATGACATTATCAGGTAAACCTAACAGAAATATAACAAAAATCTTTTTTATTTTAAAAAACAATACCAATCCTAATTTTTAGTTAGAATTGGTATTGAATATAAGATTTATAAATTATTTGGAAGAAAAACTGAAAAAACTGAACCTTCTCCTAAAATGGATGCTACTTTTATATAGCCATCTTGCTTTTGGATAATTTCTCTTGACAGATAAAGTCCAATTCCTACCCCCTCTTTGTCATAACTACTTTCAAACCTAAAAAACCTTTGAAAAATCTTCCCAAAGTCCTTTTCTGGAATGCCTATCCCTTCATCGCTAATATCTATCTTTGTGTACATCTCCCATTTATGTACTTTAATTTCTATTTTTGTATTCTCTGGCGAATATTTAACTGCATTTTCCAATATGTTAAATAGGGCTTCTGCTGTCCATTTTTGATCATGTAATAAAATATATTTTTCTGGACAATCTACAATTATTTCTAATCCATTTTTTTCTGCTCTTACTGTAATCCCAGAAATAGCTTTAGCAATGGTGTCAAATAAATTTGATGGAATCTTCTTTAATTGAATCAACCCGGTTTCTAGTCTTGATGATTTAATCATAGAATCTAATAGAAATCCTATTTTATCCAACTGTCCGTCCATATATTTCAATAGTATTTCTTTCTCTTCTTTAGATATTTCTTCCTTAGCTAAAGCTGATTGTAGCATATTCAAATTAGTCATGGGAGTTTTTACTTGATGAGAAACATCTGAAATTAAACTTTGTAAACTCTCCTTTTCTTTCAAAGCTCGTAATGATTCTTCTTGAGAAATTTCGGATAGCCTTAGTATTTTGTGATTTACTTTTGAATCAAATGTTTCATCTAAAGTTTGAAGTTTGCTAATTCTTTGATAATCTTTATTGATTAAATAAGTTAATGAATCATTTAAAGTGTTTATATAATCCATGTACTTGTTAGTAACTCTTTTCTTGCTATAACATAGAACTAATATGATAGTAAAATAAGTAACTAATGAAAATAACAGCAATTTTATATTATAAAAGTATAAGACTAAAAAAATATGATATACAACCCCTATGATTATTAAACTAGCCATTTGAAAAAAGTCTCTATTCTTCATAGGTATCTCCTATCCATTGATAACCCATTCCATAGATTGTCTTAATATACTTTTTATCCTTAGTCTCAATCTTTGATCGAATACGACTAATCATCATAGTTAAGGCATTTTCATCCACATACTTTTCATTAACGTCCCATAGTTTTTCCAATAATAGGCTTCTTGTTAGTACCATTTTATAATTGGTAACAAATAAATATAATAAATCGAACTCCCCTGTAGTCAATTCAAGATTTTTTTCTTGTAGCATAGCCGTTCGTCTGCTAAAGTTTAAAACTAAATTTCCATCATCATAAATATGTTCTATATTTTTTTTATCGCTATTCTTTAATAATACTCCTATCTTTTTTAGAAATACGCTAACATGGAATGGCTTCGTGATATAATCCTTTGCCCCTAACTCATATCCCCTTAGCATATCACTTTCCATGTCATTTGCTGTTAAAAATATAATAGGTGCTGTTGTGTAGATCCTACATATTTTACATAAATCAAAACCATTTTCATCAGGAAGATTTATATCTAATATAATCAAATCAAAAGTATCTTTTGAAAGATACTCCTTAGCAGATGCTATATTGTAGGATGGAATTACTTCATATCCCTCTGTTGTTAAATGAAAAATTAAAGTTTTATTCAATAGACGATCATCTTCAACTAATAAAATTCTTTTCACTTTCTTCTCCATCCTTATGTTTTTCTGAAATTGCAGGGATAAGTCATATATGGCAAAACTGAACTACATTAGATATGCGAATTCCCTCATAAAGTTTTTGTGCATGTCTATCCGAAATGCTCCACTTTTGGTCTACTTCCGGAGCAGATATATAGTCTATATTCACAGCCCTTTCCGTTATATATTATATACGGGCGGCTAGACAATCTCAACACTAACAACATAAGTATGACTTATTCCAGCCATATGCATGATATGTGTACTCATATTCAAAACTGAAGGATGAACGGTAAAATACGGTCTGCAATACAATCAGCAATAGATTTCCCTTTATTTAGGTTCACATAGCCATAGCAATACCACCTAGAATTTTGATTTGTCATAGTTATATGGAATGCTTGTACCAACAATCACATCTTCTATTTTTTCAATAATAAGCCAATCATCCATATTGCTCTGACGGTCGAAGTCAAGAGGTTTGATTTCAATTACATTCTCAAACTCTACTAAGCACATACATTTTTTATGCCAACGTTCTTGTTGCTTTTTAGATAAATTTAATTTTTCTTGATTGTCTGTAAGAACCTTCATTATCTCATCTTCTGATAATTTAACGAAGTTTTGAACTGATTTCACTGTTGCAGTTGCTGATATTTTTGCTGTACCTTTTTTCATAAAGTAAAGTTTCTCACCAACGGACACTCTACTATGAGGGATCTTTCTTCCGGCTGCAGCTCTAATAATCATTGTTTTAGAACCATCTAATATTTTTTCTAATACCTTTTCTTTGTCATCACAATATACCAAATGTACCATACTTACTCCTCCTTTTTTGTAACTGGGATCCACACTTCATACTTGGTATGTTCTGGGTCTGGATTTAAATACACCTCAATATCTGGTGCATTTCCATATTCATATCCTGAAGTTGGAAGCCATTCAGTTAGGATTCTTTTTTCTAGTTCCTGTATAGACTGAGCACTTCCTTCTCCTGAAAATATCGCCCATAAGGAACTAGGGACAATGTATTCTTCTAAATTATTCTCTATTGGTTGACTACTTGCAACTGCAATATAGTATCTCCAATTATCTGATTCATTGCAGGAGCTTACTCCTAACAATCCCATAGGCATTCCCTCCATCATGGCAGCAAGTCTTGGTATTGTGCCATTCATTGCAGCTGTACCCCACATTTTTGGTACAATTTTAAAGTTTTTTTCAATTTCTGTTTCTAATGGTTCTGAAACACCTACAATTCTAAATGATTCTTTCTTTTCAATTCTGTAATTCATTTCAATATCTCCTTTTATTGTTATTTTGAAGCTTATAGGAGGAAATGCTTTTAATATTGTACCTTCTTCTTTTGCCCGAGATGGTGCTATACCATGTACACTTTTAAAAGCCCTGTTAAATGCTGTCGGTGAATCATATCCATATTTTAGAGAAATATCTATTACTCTTTCATTGCCACTCTGTAAATCAACAGCTGCTAATGACATTCTTCTACGGCGTATGTACTCTGATAATGGTATATCTGCCATGTAGGAGAACATTCTTTGAAAATGATAAGTTGAGCAACAGGCAATCTTTGATACTTCTTCCAAATTGATAGTTTCTTTTATATTTTCTTCAATATAATTAACAGCACTATTTAATCTTTCTATCCATTCCATATCTTCATCTCCTAACAATAAAATAATCTATTTCAGATAATTCTACCTCTCTTTTTCTGCCTAATAAAAAGAGATTATATAAATATCTTTACTAAAAATTCCTGTTTATCAATTACATTCAATTATATCTTCATATTAGTAAAACATCAACAAATGAAAAATAGCAGGTGTACCATCAAAAAGCAAGGGTTAAGATAAACGGCTATGCTGCCCTTGTTTTCCGCTGGCTGCTGTGTGTCAATTAAGGTAGGATAGCCAAAAAATGCTTTCGCTCCCTTTAATAACAAAAAATCTACAACCTTTTGGTTGTAGATTTTTTGTTATTATCTAAACTAATATCTTAATACTGCGGCAATTTTTTCTCCATCAGGTACCCCATCTTGATGCAATGCAAATACTTTTCCGCCCCTTGATAATGTTAATATTGAAGCAAATTCAATTAAATCTTCCGTATCATCTGTCATTTCATCATATAATTCAACTTTATTGTTGTCCGCTCTAAATTTACCCCATTGATGATTTTCCTTGTCAATAAATAAAGACTCAATTTGCCCATTGAACGCCGCAGGAATAATTTTTTCTAATGAATTAAGGTACAAATTATTATTTTGACCTGAGTATTGCTTATACTTGATTTCAGCTAGAGTTTTATCTTCATTAAAAATTGGTTCTACAATTTCCCAAGCCTTTTTATGCAATTCTTCTGGACTTAACATCTCAGGATTTCCTTTTATAAAATCCTCAACTATATTAGGATAGTTACTCTTCTCCTTATAAATTGGGATTAGATAATCTACACCTGCTAAAACTAAAGGAATATTTTCTCCTTCATGAATACTTAATATATATGCATCAAGAGCTCTGAAAAATCTTGTTAATTCATTTTTCTCATAATCATTTTCATTGCCCTGAGCCTGAGTGTTTATACTATAATTTAGTGCAGAAGCAGGCATTGGATTTGAAAGACGCATTTCTAGTTTTGTTCTAGGATCATCATCTACTTGCATATCAAACATACTATCGGGAGCACCTTCAATTATAACTTCCATTACATTTTGTCTTGAACATCTAAATAGCCTTGCGTTATTTTTACTTAATGCTAAAATATTAAACTGCCCATTGCCTGTAAATAAAGGTAGAAGTGGTTTAATATGAATTCTATTTGATACTGTTACAGATTCCTTGAATTCAAATGGAAGTCTAAAATAATTTATGCCATCTTCATGGATAAATAAAGCTAATCCATCACTTTGATTTTGCCAGAATTTAATATCAGATATCAATTCAGTAGCAGGTTTTAAAAATTTCTCAATTCTCTCTTTTTCTATATCCATACTATAAAGCTTTGATTCTGCTACTCTTAATAATTGTTTAAATCTGACTGGATTCTGTCTTATATCTACACCGCTCCTAAAGGTAGGCATATAGATTGATACAAATAAACCTTCTTCTTTGTTAATTAACTCTAAAAGTTCCTTTGTAGTTAATATATCCATAAACATTCTCCTTTTTTAGATTAATCTTTCTCAATTTCCTATTACAGCAATAGTACTTAAAAAGCATTAATTAAAAATAAGAATATTTACGATTATAATTTGCCCATTTACTAAGACTTCTATGAAGGTAGATTAAGTAAAAATAATGTGTTTCTAACTTATGATAATGGCATTTAACTTTTTGTTTTTAAAATTTGACTTAAAGTCTTTAATATATTAGATTAGTATTTGAAGATGCTAAATATTTTTTTCATAAAGGAAGGGAAAATGCATATGATTTTAATCAAAAATGGACTTATTTATACCATGAAAGGTGATCCTATTAAGAATGGTTCCATACTTATTGATAATGGAAAAATAATTTCTGTAGGAAAGGATTTAGAAGCACCAATAGATGCATTAGTTATTGATGCTGGTGGGAGAATGGTAACCCCTGGATTAGTAGAAGCCCATTGTCATCTGGGACTAGAAGAAGATGCCATCAGATTTGAAGGTGATGATGTAAATGAAATGGTGGATCCTGTAACACCGCATATAAGAGCAATTGATGGAATAAATCCAATGGATAGAACTTTACAAGAAGCATATCAAGGCGGAGTAACAACAGCTATAACAGGACCTGGCAGTGCAAATGTAATAGGTGGACAAGCTGTAGCAATAAAAACTTATGGACATAGAGTTGATGATATGATAATTAAAAATCCAATTGCTATGAAGGTTGCCTTTGGAGAAAACCCTAAAAGAATTTATAATTCTCAAAAGAAATCCCCTATGACTAGAATGGCTACAGCAGCAATTCTTAGAGAAACTCTTTTTAAAGCTAAGTCTTATTTAGAGAAGAAAGAAGATGCTGATTCATCAAAAATGCCAGAATTTGATATGAAACTGGAGGCGATGATACCAGTTCTTAAAAGAGAAATTCCTATAAAAGCCCATGCTCATAGGGCTGATGATATATTCACTGCCTTAAGAATTGCAAAAGAATTTAATATAGATATTACCTTAGACCACTGCACCGAAGGTCATTTAATAGCTGAAGACTTAGCTAAGGAAGGAAAAGGTGCAATAGTTGGACCTTCATTTGGACATAGAACTAAATTTGAATTGAAAAATAAAACCTTTGAAACTCCAAAAATACTTAATAATGCAGGTGTAAAAGTTGCAATAACTACCGACTCACCAGTTATCCCTTTACACTATTTGTCTCTTTGTGCAGGGCTTGCCCATAAATCTGGGTTAGATGAAATGGAAGCACTAAAGGCTATTACTATAAATGCTGCTGAAATCGTGGGGTTAGATGATAGAATTGGAAGTATTGAGGCTGGCAAAGATGCTGATATAGTAATATTTGATGGAAATCCTATAAAAGACATAGACTGTGAGACATATATGACCATCATCAATGGAAAAATAGTGTATAGCAAAAACTAAATTTTTACCCCCCTACGTGCATTTATAGGGGGGTATTACTTTCAACCTTTGATTTCATTAATTATTTTCTTACCTTTATCCGATTTTAGAAACTCTATTGTACTATTTGGCAATAATTTATATGCCTCTTCAAATTTTTTCTCTTTTAAAAGTTGCCTAACATATGATGCACTAATTGGATTACCATTAGACTCAATCCTAGTAATAATTTTAACTTCTATTCCATTAGCCTCTAGAATACCTTTTAATGAATTATTATAAGTATTTGTTACTATATCCTTAGGTTCTGAACCCAAAAATCTAATATCTATACTTAAATCTTTAGCTATCTTTTCAGCAAAGATTTTTGCATCTAATTCAGTATAAATTTCAAGCATTCTATCTTTCTGTTTAATAAAATATGTAGGAAATGTACCTCTAGATATGATATAAGGTCCACCCTTTAATACCTTAACTTTTTTCTCATCTTTGAATTCATTTACTATTATATTGTATCTATCTTCAAATGGAAATATGGATAAGTCCTCTTCAACAACAAATATCAACAGCTCATCTACTTCATCTAAAGCTGTTTTCATTAAATATTTATGTCCCAAAGTCATAGGATTGCAATTTACAATAATAGCTCCCCTTCTGCCCTTCTTGTCTCCAATTGTTTCTTTAACTCCCTTTACCCATTTTCGATAATTATAAAATCCGCCTTCTAAAAGCAGTACACTTTCAGTTGAATGTACAGATTTAAGTCCTAGAGATTCAAAGATATTTTTATTGTTTGGAGTTGTAAAAATAAAATATGAAGTATATCCTTCTTCAAAAATATAATCCAATAAGGAATCATAGATTATGCTTATAGCCCCCTGTCCAGCATAATCACATCTGGCAAAGAAGTATTTTAAAATATTTCCTTGGGCAGATCCTGTAGCTATTATCTTTCCACCATCCCTTATAACATACGTTACATCAGGATTATCATATTCTACATTAAAAATCTTCAAAAATGACTTAATTTCTTCTACTTCAAGTGGATTGTTCTTATTTATTTTGTCGCTAAAAAACATATATTAATACCTCAATTCTTTCGCTTATTGTTCCTCACTTACTAAAATATTTTTAACCGATTGGAACACCTTATACACCTCATCTGTTTTTCTAAATGAAGCCTCACTTTGAAATATAAATTCTTTTATAACTTCTTGATTTTCTTCCATGTCATCCATTTTTACTTCCATGTTGTCCATTTTTACTTTCATGTTGTCCATTCTTACTTCCATGTTATCCATTCTTATTTCTATGTTGCCCATTCTTACTTCCATGTCATCCATTCTTACTTCCATGTTGCCCATTCTTACTTCCATGTCATCCATTCTTACTTCCATGTTGCCCATTCTTATTTCCATGTTGTCCATTCTTACTTCCATGTTGTCCATTCTCTTCTCTAATTTATCCAAACGTTCAGTTAATTCTTTATGGTTATTATCGATTTTTTTATCCATAAAATCAATTTTTTCTTCCATCTTATTCATTTGGATTTGCATTTTGTCAGTATTTTCTTGAATTCTATTAATTTGATCTTGCATCTTTTCAGTATTTTCCTGAATCCTGTTAATTTGGTTTTGCATGAAAAGTTGATTTTCTAGGATTTGATGTAATACTTTTTCACTATTATCCAATTTTATCCCCCCAAAAGTCTAAAATATGCCTTTGTTTTATTATATACCATTAATTTATTTAATAAAAGAAAATAATCACTGCAATGCACTTAATACCTATTATTTTGTTAAAATGACTTTTCAGTATATAATCAATATATGGAAAGTCCAAAATAAAATCAATAAAAGTGTAACCTAAATCTATATATATCGTTTATTAAGTGAAAGGAGGCTTCTCTATGATACATAACCAGCTGGAAGAATTATATATCAAATACCATAGGGAAGTTTATCTTTATGCATTTTCATTATGCAAGGACTATCACCTAGCACAGGATCTAACCAGTGATACATTCTTTAAGGCAATGCTATCTCTTGATGATAACACATCATATATTAAATATTGGCTTTTTAGAGTTTGTAAAAATCTATTCTTAGATTATATTAGAAAAGATAAGGAATTTAGTGAAACAGACAGTTTAGAAAGTATAATGATCATAGAGGAAACTCCATTAGATAAATTAATTGAAAGTGAAGAAAAAAAGCAGCTTTACCGAATGGTCATGGGGCTGCGCCCTTCATATAGGGAGATTCTTATACTCTATTATTATTGCGATTTTACTCTAGCAGAAATTACTAAGGCAACAGGACTAACAGAGGGTGCGGCAAAGGTATTACTTTTTAGAGCTAGGAAAAAATTAAAGGCACAACTGGAGGGTGAAGGATGATGTTTAAAGAATTGATGGATAGATATAAAAAAGGTATAGCATCAGAGGAAGAAAAAAAACTAGTAGAAAAAGAATTAGATAAATATGAAGCAATAGAAGAATATTTTGCTGAAATGATAGATTTAAATTTCCCAACATCATTGGAAGATGAACAGCATAAAGAGGAATCAAAGAAGCTTAAGAAAAGTGTAAATAGTCGGTTAAGAAAAGTAGTAATTAAATCAGTGGCTATTATGTCGGCTTTAATATTGAGTATCTTTTTCATCATATCTCCATTTATGGATAGTCTCTACTATAATCCCACCAAAGTTACAATGGGAGATACGGATTATGATATTGATTTTGATATGTATGCCCTTACTGAACTAAATCTACCTGGCTATGCTTTGTCAAGTCAAATCCATGTGGAAAAGCAAGGGTTTGGTAATTATGATATTAGCTATTTCCGTAGCAACCTATTTACTCAAGAGACCAATTATGTTTATTCTAAAATAAACCGTGGTCATAATTTAACTAACCATACAAAATTTGTTGATGATATTTATTTCAATTTTTCATCCATAAAGTATCCAGAAATTGTAAGTCCACAACAAATTAAAGAACAAAAAGAACGGGTTATAAATCACGTTAAGCAGCTAAGTCCAGTATCCTATACATCCTCTTGGCTTACATTTGAAAATGATATGACTATGGAAGAATTACATCAGTTGAAGTTAAAGTATCCTAATATTGACTTTATTTGGGCTGGTGTCAGAACAGCTCCCCACAATGAAGGGATAC
Source organism: Tissierellaceae bacterium (assembly GCA_033809995.1). Taxonomy (GTDB): domain Bacteria; phylum Bacillota; class Clostridia; order Tissierellales; family Tissierellaceae; genus Paratissierella. The sequence continues at coordinate 19,636 of JAPXKQ010000018.1, read as the reverse complement.
ATGATTTATTGGGATTTAGTATGAGATTTGGTACTGGCAAATTGTCAGTTGATAAACCTAATGCAGAAAAATACCCTGCATTCGATTTATTAGAGTGGCTAGTCCATCCAACTTATGATGGTGGTGAAATGTATCTAGAACCAAAGGGTTATGAGCTTCATTTCAAAGATTTGTTAAAATATTTGGTAGATAGGAAAGATGCAGTAAATGTATTAGATATTCCACGAAAGCATGAATATTATAAACAAGCCTTAGATTATGTTGAAGAAAATGGTGTTAAGACCTTTGGAGTACTTGTTTATTCTGAGTCCCAAGACCTAATTGAATTAGTAGAAAATGAACCTATAAAGACATTGGAGCTAAATCAGGTTATGGCTTCTAAAAGATATATTAATTGAAAGTAATTTAATACTGGGGCTGTGTAAATAATTTTGTTCGCAGCCCCATACTCTGTTATTGGCCGGCTGCAAATCCACAATTATTCCCTATAAGGACCATAATTAGTGGTTTTTGTCCTCCCATTTTTTCTAATACATAGTTAAATGAATTCCTCTTTCTGTAGCCAATACGTCTCCGGGACTTCCTTGAGTAATTGTTGCATCTGCCTAAACCTGCCACTATGCATATTCCCACTTCTCCGGAGTAGACATTTACTCAAAAATCAATATTGTTCCACAATACCCATTCTTATAGCTTTTTCTTTCAAAAAATAAAAAACTACTAGTCCAATCGAAAAATAGATTAGGCTTGGTACAATCAACAAAATAATATCACCTAGTGTATACACATAATGTGTTTGATTATTGTTCACTAATTTTTTTAAAATTTCTATCCCCCATGCTGAAGGTAAATATTTTGTTATTCCCTTTTCTATGGGAATTACAACGAGTGCCATAAAGGCAAACTGCATTATTTGAAGAGCACTTTCCATCTTTTTGTATATTAATGTTAATCCACCAAAAAAGAAACCAATACCCCAAAAATTTAAATTTATAATAAACAATATCCCCATTACCTCTATTATTGGAAAATGCAAATAATGATTCGTTGTCAACATCATAGCTATTAGCATAAAAATTATTAGGCAAAGGTTCAAAATAAACTGAGAAAATGCCTTTGTTAAAAATATTCGAATTAGGGAGTATTTCGCCATGAATAACTGCACTATGGTTCCTTCCTTTTTCTCGTCCTGTATAGTAAATGTAATATCCTGAAATGATGAAATGGCTAAAATCCAAATGATATACCCTATTATAAGTGCCTCTATTGTATCACCGACTAATATCCCACCAGCTGCCTCGGAATATCCCTGAAATATGATAAAAAAAATAATGTATAAAGTAACTATCCCAGAAAGAGAATTTACTATATATCTTTTCATTAAAATAAATTCTTTAATTATAAAACTAATTAGCAATTCCATGATTACCTCCAATAATCTTTAGAAAAATCTCTTCCATTTCAACAATCTTGGATTTAATTCCTACAATGGCAATATCATTTTTAATAAGGATATTTAATATATTGGCTAAGTCCTTTCCGTCAATATCACTAATTGTTATATTTTTCAGATCATCATTTATATCATACTTTCCATTTATGTTTTCTTTCTCTAATAAGATATTCACATTTCTATTATCGTGTGATTTATAGGAAATTTCATAGATATTAAGTTTAAAGTAATTTTTTAAATCATCTATCTTATTATCAGTGATAAGCACCCCTTTATTTATTATAATTACTCTTTCACAAATATCTTCAATAAATTTCATATTGTGTGAGGATATCAATATTGTTTTATTTAGCTCACTAGAAATATTATTTAACAATGCTTTAATCTCAATTATACTATCTACATCTAAGCCTAATGTAGGTTCATCTAAAATTAAAATACTCGAATCCATCAACAATGCAATGAGAATTGCAACTTTCTGCTGCATTCCTCTTGATAAATTTGACACTAATTCGTTTACTTTGTCATTCAGTTTAAATTTATAGATTAAAAATTCTATAATATCTTTTTTCTTATTTTTATTTATTCTATTTAAAGATAGAATAAATCTTATATTTTCATTTACTGTCATATTCCAGTACAGATTTCTATTCCCCTCAAGTACAACCCCTAAGGAATTATTTTTGTATATTTTTTCTTTATTAAAAATTTCGATCTTTCCAGAATCAGCTTTTGTCAAACCACATAATATTTTAATAATCGTACTCTTCCCTGCTCCATTTGGTCCTAATAGACCAACAACTTCACCCTCTTTAATAGCGAAACTTATATTGTCTATTGCTTTTATGTAAATATTACTTTTGGGTTTTTTATATGTTTTAGTTACTTTATCTAAATTTATAACCTCTTGCATTTTATCCCCCTAATCCTCAAAATCACCTAAATTGTTTATAAACACCCTAAATTCATCTTACTAATTTGTAAACTAATTTCTTGCTGTTCCATATTTTTCAGATAAAGTTTTAAGCATATTACCTATTTCAATTTTGCTAATCCATTTTCCTCTTATCATGACTCCCTCTATCCTTTTCATATTAGTTATATCATGTCTTTTAAACATCTTAATCCCCCTACCCTAGCGCATATCAACATTAGATTTATAGAAATTATTCCTCCTAATGTTTCACCGAATTGCTTCTCCCGTTTCTTTATCAAATAAGTAAATTTTTTCTTTAGCTAAATTTAACTTCACTTTATCCCCACTTTTTATATAATTCTCCGAGGAAATTTTCATAGTTAGTCTTTCTCCTCCTACGTTCATATGTACAAGAGTTTCCGAGCCCATAAGTTCAACCAATTCCACAGTGCCTACAATATCTGGACTTGCTTCTCCTTTAGATAATTCAATATGTTCAGGTCTTATTCCCATAATAAGTTCCTGATCTTTATATCTTTTTTCATTTAAAATCTTAGTTGTTTTTTGGGATACTGGAATATTAAATCCACCAAAAGTAATATAGCAATTTTCGTCCTCAAACATCACTTTTACATTTATAATATTCATCTGTGGAGTTCCTATAAAGCCTGCAACAAAGGTATTCGCTGGAAAATCATAAAGCTCTCTTGGAGTTGCAACCTGCTGAATTAATCCATCTTTCATAACCACTATTTTGGTCCCCATAGTCATGGCTTCTGTTTGATCATGGGTGACATAAATGAATGTAGCTTCCAGTTCATTATGGAGTTTTATAATTTCTATTCTCATTTCTGCCCTAAGTTTTGCATCTAAGTTGGATAAAGGCTCATCCATTAAAAATACTTTAGGATTTCTAACTATAGCCCGCCCCAAAGCTACTCTCTGCTGCTGACCTCCAGAAAGTGCCTTTGGCTTTCTGTTCATCAGTTCTTCTATTTGCAAAGATTTTGCCACATTTTTTATCTTTCTCTTTATTTCTTCTTTAGGAACCTTTCTAAGTTCCAATCCCAAAGCCATATTTTCATAGACTGTCATATGAGGATATAATGCATAGTTTTGAAAGACCATGGCAATATCCCGATCTTTAGGCTGAATATCATTTACCAGTATATCATCTATATAAAGCTCTCCCCCTGTAATATCCTCAATTCCTGCTACCATTCTTAAAAGCGTTGATTTACCACAGCCCGATGGTCCCACCAACACAATAAACTCTTTATCATCTACACTGAGATTAAAATCCTGTACAGCAAGTACATCCCCAGGATACACTTTTCGTATATTTTTAAAAGTTAAGCTTCCCATAATTAAACCTCTCCTTTCACAGCTTTATCAAATTTTCCATAGATTTTAGTACCTTTTAATTGCAAAGCTGCAATAAAGATCAATACAGAAAAAACACATGAGCTTAAGAAACTTATAAACTCTATCTTCAATAATCTTCTATACAATTGCAGATAAATTCCACCCTTATAATAAGATTCTTGTTTTGCAAATAATCCGGCATAAAATTTAAAATCAAATATATCATCTGGAGGTAATACTCTTCCCGGGATATCAAACTTGAAATTGATAACAAGACGAAGAATAATTATCCATAAAAATACCAACAGTACAATTTTTATAGCTTCGATTAAAATAGTGTCCATATTCTTGTATATTATTTCCTTTGTATAGTAATCATTTAGCTGAATTCTGTATTGTTTTCTATAATCCTTCAATTTTCTAAAGATTATGATAGTAATAAAAACAAAGCCTAAGAATTCAATTATAAAAACAGAACTTTTAAAAAATTGTGATATAATCATACTATAATCAGTGTAATCATAAATATTTGCTGGATTTAGATTAATATATGGTATCCCTTGCAAAATATATTCCTTAAGTCTTTCATTAAAGAAAAGTCCACACTCTCCATCCTTTTCAGAAAATAAGACCCTATAAGAAATATTGTTATCTTTTTCTGTTATTGCTTTTGAAGATGTATAAACAACTTCCATATTTGAGTCATATATATTTTCCAGAGCATCTTTCCCGTAAACTCCTGTTATTACATAGCTATTTCCTAAAATTTCAATAGTCTGTCCCACTACTTTTCCTTTTGAATAAAGCTTTTTGCCAAAATCCTCGCTTATTAAAATTTCCGCTTCTCCCTCTATGCAATCTCTTCCCTCTATAATAAAATAGGGATAAAATTTATCATAATTTTTATCCTTACCTATAATGGCCAGCTCATTTTCTTCATAAACCCCTTGCAGTTCATGGGAAAAAGATGTCAAATATCTTTTATTTAAGTATTCTCTATGATTCCATAGCTCCCAATAATTAGAATCATCACTTTCAAAAACCATCTCCACCCGAGAAAGATATTTCTTAAATTCATTTTGTACTGTCCATTGAATCATCATGGGTATGGCAGCAAATAAAATTAAAATGCACAATATCAAAATTCTTTTCTTATCGATCATAATCCATACCTCGCTTCCCTGCAAGATTTATAAACATTCCCTCATGAACGGGCTTTGTGGACCATTTTATGATATCGACATCCTGGGGTATTGCCCCTGAAACTGCAGTTTCTATACCATTAGTGGCCTCAATTGATACACTAATCTTCATTACCTGTTTCCTATTTCTGCTTGAATTCTCTTCAGCAACCACATAAACATATCCATCTGAACCTCTTCTATGCACACATATATCAGGCAATACCTTATCGTGATAGCCTAGTGATTCACTCATAATATTGTTGGGATCAGATTTCAAATCAGATTTTTTAGTCTGCACCACTTCAACTGTAGGTCTCATGATATATGTTATTTTTTGTGTTACCAATGTTAGAAAAGCCATTGTAATCATAAAACCCACAATTAATTTCCTAATTTTTCTCTTTTGTATATAATAACTCCCTTCATCTGATGATTGGGTTAATAAATTGATGCTGTTACCAGACACTACAGATAAATTTATTCCTTTGATTAAATCACTGTAGGAAAATTGATACACCAAAATTGGCAAGATGCTAAAAACCACCCCTGTCGCATAAAAAGTTCGATTAAATACACCACTTTTATTTAGGGTAACAGACAGAGGCATATGTAATACATCAGAAATAAAGACCAAGGGCTGCTCAACCATTGACCAGTAATTGATAAACAAAAGTACCGTTAGAGCAAAAATTATCTGGCGGCACATAGGGGCTGCAATCTTTAGAAACAATCTAAACTCACTTAATCCATCTATTATTCCTGCATAAAATATCTCTTTATCCAATCCCCTCATATATTGAGTCATGAGAAATGTTCCAAAGGTTGAAAATATATTTGGCAATACTACAGCAATTGGGGTATGAATTATATTTAACATTTTCAGCGTTAAGTATTGAGGAACTATAGTAGCTTGAAATGGCATCATCATAAGGACGATATAAAGCCAATATACAACTCCCTTCCCCTTAAAATTAAAACGAGAAAAACCATATGCACCAAGTAAGGATATAGGAATATTTATCCCTATTATAACAAAAGTATAAATAACTGAATTCCAGAAACCTATATAAAAATCTTCTGTTTGAAACAAGAGTCTCCCATACTGAGATAAGCTAAAACTCCCATTATTTCCTCTAAATGAATATACAACCATTATAAAAAAGGGAAGGATACAGATAAAGGAAAAAAGATATATAATGATATTTCTTGTAATATGTTTTCTCATAATATTCTCCTAATCTGATTTTTTTTGAAAGTATAAAAACAAAGCTACTACAGCAGACATTCCCATTATTAAAACAAAAGCAGAAGTACTTAGCCTTTGATAGTTTAGCTTATAAAAATTATTATTCATAAAATTTTGAAGTAAATATACACTCTGTGGAGGATAGTTTCCATATAGAGCATAAACTTCTCTAAACATCTGAAAAGAATTTACAATACATAATATAATTACAAAAAATATAATAGGAGCAAGTAACGGTATTATAATTTTAATTGTATATTTTATGTTAGAATCCGTATCAAGAAAAAAGGCAGCCTTGTAATCTTTATTAATTGATGCCAAAGCTCCTGTGAAGATAATACACATATAACCTATATTTTTTACAATAAAAATAAATATGATCATTGCAGCAGCATACTTTTCACCAAAAAACTCAATAGGACTGTGCCCTAAACTGTAAATAAATCTATTTATTATGCCTCCGTTTCCAAATACTGCACTCCACCCCATAAGGGCGGAAGCTACAGGTATAATCATATGGGACAGCATTGCCCAACGAGGAAATTTATAGAGTTTTTCAACCATCATAAGACTTAGTGCCAAAGAAAGGATTGTAATAATAGGAACCCCTATTGCGATAAATATAAATGTATTTTTAGCTGCAAGCAAAAAAGCAGAACTTCTAAACAACTCCATAAAATTCTCAAACCAAACAAAGCGTATCTCTGCTACACCCTTTGTAAAGGTATAATACCAACTCATGAAAAAAGGAATTATATAAAATATCAAAACTCCAATAAATCCTGGAAAAACGAATATCCATCCGCTATGACTTGCCCTTTTCAAAGGATTCACCTCCGTGTGCTTACTATTCTTCCAATCTCATCATTACGTTTATCTGAGCTTTTTTAATAGCCTCTTCCAAGGTTATTTTATCTTCTGTATACTCTTGTATAGGCCCTGAAATGTCTGTTACCAAGTCATCTACATCATAAAAGTAATCTAATTTATGAGATATGTCCTTTATATAGCTGTTAAAACGCTGTGCATTATTAAATACTTCGGGATTATTTCTATTTGTACTTCTTTCCGTGATTATATCAAAAGAACTCTCATTTAAGGTAACACGATTGTTTGTTGACAATCCGTTAATCTCCTCTGTTATAAGAAAACTTATAAACTTATGTGCACCTTCTTTTCTTTCGGAACGATTGTTGATTAGAACCATCATTCCGCTTCCCCAACCCCTATTATTGTTTATCTCTCCTCTAAATACTGGTACACAGATACTTTTATGGTCTTTATTGTACTCGCAAAAATTAGCCAATAGATCACTATAATTTTGATCGGTTGCACCAAGATAAAAAAGTGCGCCTTGCAAATTATCTACAAGATTAAATTCTTTGTTTGGGGTAATGAAGTTCTCACTCTTTTGACATTCCTTTACTGTCTTTAAAAGTTCCTTAAACCACTCCTGATTCAAATCTGCTTTCTTTTTATCAAGGTCAATTAAATCTGGAATAGCGGACTTAAGCATAGTCTTTCCCAAAAAGTTTTCCCATTTAAAATGGCCATTATCATCTGCAAACAAATATGTATTTGGAGCCTTTTCTTCAATAACGCTCAAAAGATTCAATGCTTCACGCCATGTCAGATTCTCAAAATCAATATCCAGTCCAAGCTGTGAAGCCAAGTCCATATTCACTTCTACAAATATAAAATTGATGTTTAAAGGTATTGCCCTTATTGCATCATTTACTTTTAAACTATTTAATACATCTTTATTTAGCTGATGGTAACTTGGGTCATTTTCTAAAAATTCCTTTAAATCCATAAATGCATCTGTTCGAGCTGTGTCCTTGTATTTTATAAGTGGTCTTTCTCCAAATACTACATCCCCCGTTTCTCCCGATATTAAATCAAGTACAAATCTAGGTGCATAAATTTCATAGTGTTCAAAATATGATGATTTTTCACTATAAGTATAATTATATTCTATCTTTTCATCTGGATATTTTTTTTCGTATTTCATTATTACTTCAGTTATAAAATCATCTCTATAAGGTGCTGTAACGGTTAGGGTTATAGGTTTTTCTTCGATTTCTCCCATTATTTTTTTATAAGTATAAAAATGAGCATACCCTAAATCCCCTGTCCATTCCCAAAAAGAAATATATAGATTACCATCATCATCTATCAGAAAATCTTGTGCAGAATAGTCTTCTAGATTGTATGATGCATCTTTGGTAAAACTAAATATAGTCTTTACAAATAACCTAGTTTCAACATCATAGGTTTTGATTTCTTTTCCTCCTACCACATCCAAACAATAGAGAAGGTTATCAGCAGGGTTGTATCGAATAAAGTTTGCTGCATTATCCGTCTTAATCCTATATAATTCCTTGCCGCTTGCAGCATCTATCTTTAAAATACCACGAAAATCATTTGTATCTACAGAAATGAAAAGACTGCCCTTGTTATCTATATCAAAGTCTCTGATTTCTTCATAAAAGTGCTTAAGCTCTCCCTTTTTTGTATATATCTGCAATACTGGCACAGTATCTGTGCCACTTGCTATATATATATAATCCTTGTCAACTATAAATCCTTTAATTTGTATAAATTTATCACCATATATGTGTCCTTTAAAATCATCTAATTGGATTTTTTTAGTTTCTTTCCCCTCAGCATCATATGATTTTATAAAGACCTTTTTAACTTCCTCATTATAATCTACAGTCCAAAATGTTCCTTCTTCATCTATGCAGTAATATGAATTTAAAACCATATCTATATCTGGTATTTTATACATATATTCTTTAGATTTCATATTCATTAAATAATATTCATCATCTAAGGTATCATAGGTAATTTTAACTGGTTCTGATTGATATATGGCAAAAAACTCTTGACAGCCGAAACCGTGAGGTTCTTTTCCAAGGAATTCTTCACTAAAATAAAAGGGTTCGCTTATATTGCTCATTTCTGCAACTTGATAATCAGCCCTTTCACCACCATCCTTGCCCATATTGGTTAAGATAAATACTCCCGATACTATTATTATAAGTAGTAAGCTAATTAAAATAATAGTTTTTGAACTCTTTCCTTTCATACCCACCTCTCCTTTTAATTAGTATTTAATCTTTGATGACTTGTTTAACTTGTCTTTATTTTATCAATCTAATTCAATACTTTTACAATCATTCCATCCATAATAGGCTTTGTAGATCTTTCGATAATTTGAGTATCAGAAGAAAAACCTCCTTGAATCGCCGCCTGAATTCCATTATTTTCAATTACAGTAACCACCATTTTTACAGCTTCTTCTCTTTGCCGCTTGGACTTTTCCTTCATAATAGTATAGATTACATTATCAGAACCTTCTTCATGAATACAGGAAATAGGTATAATATTTGTATAATATCCTAATGATTTACTTGTAGGATCACTTGGATTGGATTTCATATCTCCGCTTTTTACTTGTACAACTTCTACAGTAGGTGTCATAATATAGCTAATCTTTTGAGTCAATAATGTAAATACCCCCATACTAATCATGAAAATAATAATAAGCTTAGAAATAGTTTGCTTGTTTGTTCTTACTCCTTTATTATCTAGTCCTTCTACCTTGACACCGCCTGTAATGCTTATACCATGTACTAAATCATCATATGAAAACTGATATAAAAGAATGGGAAGTATACTAAATAAAGTTCCGCAAGCAAATGCTATATCTCTAAATCTTTTACCGGCATTTAATGTAACAGATAGTGGCATATCAACAGTATCTTTGATAAAGACCAAAGGCTGTTCTACCATAGACCAGTAATTTATAAAAATTAGTACAGTAAGTGCAAAAACTATAGATTTGCAAATCGGTGCTACTATATGTAAAAAAAGCCTGAATTCCCCGAATCCATCTATCCTGCCTGCATCAAGGATTTCTTTATCTGTGCCCCTCATATGTTGTGCCATTAATATAGTCCCAAATGTAGAGAATATATTTGGTATTATCACAGCAATAGGTTTATTTATTATATTTAGTGCTTTTAGGGTAAGATGCTGAGCCACTATTGTGGCTTGAAAAGGCATAAGCATCAATACAATATAGAGCCAATATAAAACACCTTTTCCTTTAAAATTAAATCTGCTAAACCCATAAGCACTAAGCAATGATAAGGGTATATTAGTACCGATAATAATAAATGTATATATAATAGAATTCCAAAATCCTATAAAAAAGTCTTCAGTCTGAAATAAAGCCATTCCATATTGTACAAAGGAAAAGCTTCCATCTGTGCCTTTAAAAGAGTAAACTATCATAATCATCATAGGAAGGATGCAGATTAAAGAAAAGATATAAATAAATGCATTTTGGAGCATTTTTTTAGCCATACTATCCCTCCTAATGATTTAAATGTTTCTCTTGGAATCTTAGAAAAGCTATTATGAGTATTGAAATCCCCATAACAAGTATAAAGGCGGCTGTACTTAACCTCTGATAATTCAGCTTATAAAAATTATTATTCATAAAGTTTTGTAATAAATACACTGTATTGGGTGGCGTATCTCCATATAAGCCATAAACCTCACGAAACATTTGAAATGAATTGACTATACTTAAGATACAAACAAAAAATATGATTGGAGCTATTAATGGTATTACTATTTTAAAGGCATATTTGAAACTAGAATTGGAATCAAGTAAAAATGCTTCCTTATATTCTTTGCTCAAAGATGAAATCGCTCCTGTGAAGATTATTAACATATATCCCGTATTTTTGATTATAAAAATTAATATTAGAATTTTCATGGCATTATCCTCACCAAAAAAAGAAATTGTCTGTCTGCCAAAAAAATCTAATATTTTATTTACCATACCATTATTCCCAAAGATAACTTCCCAACCCATAAGAGCAGAAGCAACTGGGACAATCATGGGAGATAACATTGCCCACCTTGGAAATCTATATAACTTTCCCGCCATCATAAGGCTTAAGAATAATGAAAGCATAGTTACAATAGGAACCCCAATAACAATAAACCTTAAGGTATTCTTTGTAGCTAATATAAAAGCAGGATTCTTAAAAAGTTCTCTAAAATTATCAAGTCCGACAAATTGAACTGTGGATATCCCTTTTGTAAAGGTATAATATAAACTCAAGAAAAATGGTATGATATAAAATATCAATACTCCTATTAATCCTGGAAGAATAAAACACCATCCGTAAGCCGCTCTTCTATCCCCCAACGCTTTCAGCCCCTTTACATTTCAATTAAGCTCACACCTAATACTAGTTATGGGCTTAATTGATATAGTTAGATTGATATACTTTTAAATAGAGATTAAAATAAAAACTTTTATATTTTATGTTTTTTATTCATTCAGTCTAATAATTACATTTTCTTCTGCCTTTTTTAGTGCTTCATCAAGGGATATTTCTCCATTCATATAAAGTCCAATAGGATTTGAAATATCAAGTCTAAGTTTACCCATATTATATAGATAGTCAATTTTATGAGAATTCTCTATCATTGATTTATTGTATCTGTCTATATTATCACCTGATGAACTAAGCATACGAGTTTCATAATCTATCATTCTATCAACGCCCTTTTTATTGATAGGCATTCCCGTTCTATCTCTTGATGCAACAAATTGCATATCTTCTTCCAATAAGAAGCTTAAAAATTTCCATGCATTTTCTTTTCTTTCAGAACGGTTATTTATTGAGTACATCCTTATACTATAACCAATCCTATTATCATTCTTTTCTCCCGTAAAATTTGGTATCATTCTACTTTTGTTAGTCTGGTTGTATTCATCAAAGTGAACTAAAGTATCACCATAATATTGATCTCGGTTTAATGTTAAGGCAAGTAATGAACCATGCAGATTATCAAATAAATCGTATTCCCAATTGGTATTTACAAAATTCTTACTTTTACTGCATTCTTTAAACTTTATCAAAAGATCCTTAAACCATTTCTGATTTAAATCTACTTCCTTAGTTTCCAGATTGATAAGATCTGGCATATTTGCTATAAGTAAATGTTCGCTGAAAACATCCCATGCACTTTCTCCTGCCATACGTTCAGTAAATAAATGTCTATCAGGGGCTTTCTTCTCTATTATTTTTACAAGATTCAATACTTCTGACCAAGATATATTATTGAAATCTATATCAAGTCCCAACTCCTTTTCTAAATCTTCATTTAATTCATATTGATAAAACATATAATTAATAGGCAATGCCCTTATACTATTGTTTATTTTGATACCATTTAGAACATCCTTATTTAAATCTTTATAGCTTTTATCCTTTTTTATAAAATCTGTTAGGTCCATAAATACATCAGTTCTTAAAAGATTTTGATAATCAAAACCTGAACCACCTATCTGAATGATATCTCCTATATCCCCTGAGATAATATCAAGAGTCACTTTTGCTCCATATTCTTCGCTATTTTCTAGAAATGCGTCATAGGTATTGTACTCATAGTTATACTCTACATGCTCATCAGGATATCTTAACTCGTAGCGTTTGATAGCTTCCTCCAAAAATTCATTTCTATAGGGAGCAGTTATTGTGAGAGTGGTCTCCCTTTTTGGTCTTTCACCTTGTTTTTTTGTGTATAGATAGTAAAAGTATTTGATATCACTTAATTCAGCATCTTTGTAATCTTCTAAATCATTTTGTAATGAAAAATAGAGTTCCTCATCTTTTCCGACCATAAAATCTCTTATATAATAATCATCTAATAGGTATGTTGAGTCTTTTCCAAAATCAAATATTGACTTTATAAATCTACCATCATTAGAATCAAATACATTTATTTTTTCATCAAATCCATATATATATTTCCCATCCTCTGAAAATCTAATAGGATCTAATCTATATGAGGTATTCTTAAATATTTCATCACCACTTGCTGAATCAACCATGAAAAATCCGCTTATTGGTAAGTCCTTGCTAGCTGTCATTGTATATATGCAACGTTGCCTATCATCTACATCAAAACTAAATACATTTTTATATGAACTCTTTAGTTCACCTGTTTTATTATATATATGAAGTATTGGCATAGTATTAGTCGTAGCTAGTAAATATATATAATCATTAGTAACTCTCATCTCGCTAACCATAATATAGGAATCGTCAAATATTTGCCCTTTAAAATTTTTTAATTCTATACTGTCTTTAACATTTCCATTATTATCAAAGGAGTAAACTATTATGTTTTCATTTTCTTTATCATATCTTACACTCCAAAAAACATTATCACAAATCCAGTGTCCATTTCCTAATATCATATCTCCATTTGGTATCTCATAAATGTTTTCTTTGGATTTAAAATCCCTCAAATACGCTTTTTCTCCGTCTACAAGTCTAACGATTTTATCATCATATTTTAATAAATTATAAAATCCGTCCCATCCTTCTTCCTCTATAAAACTTTCAACGTAATAAAACTTTTCTCTTTCGTTCTCCATTTCTATGTCATTTTTATTTTCTCCGAAAGTCTCTATTCCGCTAGACTTATTATCGTTAGCACTATTATAATTGTTACTTTTTATAATAAAAAAGACGCCAATTACAATTATAGCCAGAAGTATCAGAGATAAGGCAATCGTTCTTTTCTTATTTCCCATGTTATCACCTACTTTTGATTAGTCATTATTACAATCATTCTTACCTTATTATATTAATGGTCCTAAATGTCACTGCCTGTGCTCTATCTCCGTGACATCTTTACCTTATCAATTTAATTCATTAATTTCAATAGATTCGGAATGAACGACACTCTAAAGGGAATGAACGACAATTTTGGGGTCTTAAATGTCGTTTATACCTCTAAAAGTGTCGTTCATTCCATTTGTGTTTTTACAAATCTAATATTAATGTTAATCTAAATGTAATAAAACCTACTAGGAATTTTCTGCAACCTACTTATAGCCTTAGCACCAATAGTTCTTGTAAATACTGCTTGTTTTGCTTAGTGGGGTGAGCCTAATTGTCCAGATGAATTAAAAGAACTATATTCAAGGAATTAAGATTTTAAAAACTACATAATTTTCATCATCTATTGATTCATTTGATACTGTTACATTACCATTGTTTTTCCCCAAAATATTTTTTACATTAGACAAACCATAACCACGTTTACTACTTGATTTAGTAGAATATCCAGGGGTAAACATATATTTTATTAAATCATTTTTAAGATATGGATGTTTGTTCTTTATTTCTATAACATTCATATCTCCTTCTTTTTTTAGAGTAAGTATTACAATATTATCTTCCACGCCTGTTTCAAATCCATTGTCTATTAAATTCCCTATTATTTCTATAAGTTCATAATCTTTAAGACAGGTTTTAAATCCATAATTTTCAATATTTATATAAAATTCAATATTTTTTTCTCTTGACTTTTTTATTTTGCTGAATAAAAATCCAGCTAATATTTTATTATCTAATTTTAATAAGCTTCTTGTATCAGTATTTAAATCAATATCTTCTATGTAGTCTTTTATTGAGTAATTAATTTCTTCACAATCTCCTCCAACTGTAGCAAGCATACGTAATGATTGAATATGATTATCAAATTCATGTTGTTTCGCTCTTATTTCATTCATCAATTCATCTATTATAGGCAAATACTTCTCGTACATCAGAGTTGTTTGCTTCTCATTTTCAATTTTTAATTGATAATTTATTAAGATGAAATTGACAAGGATTATTCCCACCGATATCGATGATATTATAATTATATTTTTTATAGCACCTTCCATATCTAAAAACATATATAATAATATAGCAATTAGCAAAATGAAGATATTATATATGATATAATTAAATACTTTATTTCCTTTTAATAAATTGTTGTAGATTATTTGTATTGGTAATTTTCGTAAGCGTCAAATAGGCCACACCTTTTATTGATGCAGTCTATATGTTATCCTGTTCCTTGTTAGGAACTTTACAGTTTTCTGGTATTGAATCCGACCAAGGTAGTAATTTATCTAGTTCATCTGTGTTTTCTAGATCTATATTAGGTAGTTTTTCAAATAGATATGTTAAATAATAGAATGGATTTAGGTTATTAGCTTTGGCTGTCTCTATTATACTATAAACTATAGCAGAAGCTTGTGCACCTTTTGGGGACTTTGAAAATAAAAAATTCTTTCTTCCTATTACAAATGGCTTTATGGCTCTTTCAGCTCTATTGTTACTTATTTCGAGCCTTCCATCCTGCATAAATGCAATAAGTTTGTCCCATTGATTTAAACAGTAATTAATGGCCTTCCCAAGACTAGTTTTTGGTAGAACTTGTTTCTCTTTTGTTTTTAGCCATGACAAAAAATCCTGGAGCACGGTTTAGTCTTTTCTAATCGTTTTATATAGATTTTTTCAGGAGTTAAGTTTTCTTTTCTATATTCTTTTTCAAGCTTAAATAATTTATCACAGAATTCAAGTCCTTCTTCAGCATTTGTCCTTGATAAAGTAGAATCCTTGGCAATGCTTTTAGGGCATCTGTAAATCCTCTTCTTGCATGAGCAAAGCAACCTACTAAGGTTACATCCTCTACTGCATTATAGGCCTGATATCCATCTGTCTGTAAAAATCCATTAAATCCTTTTAAGAATTCTTTTGGATGTTTCTTTGCTCTTGATGGTTGATATTCATACAAGAAAATTGGGTTGGAATACATACCTGTTGCATAGAGCCACATATATGATTTACTTGTAGGCTTTTTACCAACCTCATCAAGTACCTGAAAGACAGACTCATCTGCATGGAGTACTTCTTCTTTTAAAAGAAATTCATGCATCCTATCATATAGATGTTTTAGCCATGTATTAGCCCCATGTATTACCCAGTTTGCTAAGTTTTGACGAGATAAGTCTATTCCAAGGTTTTGATACCCCTTTTCCTGCCTATATAGTGGTACTGCTTCTGAATATTTACGATCCATTGTATAGGCCATTAAAGATAGGGACACAAAACTACCTGGTAGTACTGGGTTAGGTGCTTTAGCTGTAACTATAGGTGTTGTTGTATTCTCTTTCTCGCAATTTCTACATGCGTAGATATTTTTAACATGTTCCACTACCACAACTTGAGCTGGAATAACTTTTAGTTCATTACGAATTTCTTTGCTCATTTCGTGGAGATGTTTACCACAATTAGGGCATACTCTCTCTTCCTCTGGTAGAACATATTCTATTCTTTCCACTGGAAGATCTTCAAAGGATTTTTTGTTTAAGCCTTTTTTTTTACGTTTATATGTAATTTCTTCAATTGTAGGTTCCTCTATTTCTGAACGTGATTCTTTCTCCGCCTCATTGAAGATTGATAGTTGATCTGGATTAGTTTTTTCACTGGATGCACCAAATCACCTCTCTTGATTTAAACGAAATTGTTCTTCGTACCAATTTAGTTTCATGGTCAATTCTTCAATTTGTTGTGCCTGAAGCTTACATAGATCTTCAAGGGAAATATTTGAACTTTCATCTATATTTAATTGTTTTTCTATTGTTTTTTCTATTGTTTTCATGTATTAATTATATCATGTTTAACATAAAAGGGCTAGTATAAAAAGGCCTTGAAGTCTGTATTTCTCAACATATTTCAAGACCTCTATAGTTTTCACATTATTAAAGAATCTATATGATTATTCGTTCTTTAACAACTGGATTAGCATCTTTTTGATGAATGGATAATCCATCTAAAAGCCATCTAAATTCTCTATCAGTAATAGATATTGTTTTAGAATCTAAAGCATTAGGCCATTTAAAGGTACCTTTTTCTAATCTTTTATAATGCAGCCAAAATCCATTTACATCCCATTCTAAGATTTTAATTTTATCTCGCTTCCGGTTGCAGAAAACAAATAGGCTTCTTGAAAAAGGATCTAGATTGAAGCTTTCAGTAACAAGAATGGCTAATCCATCAATGGACTTTCTAAGGTCAGTTGCTCCCATTGCTAGATAGACATTAAAGGTACTATTATTTAGCATTGTGAAAGAATCCTCACTACTGATTGGAAGGTATCTTTATCAAACCCAGGGGCTACTTCAATAGTCACTTTGCCTATGATAACCTTTAATGGATTACTGGATTTATTCTCTACACTAGCTTCCTTAGGAACAATAGATGCCCATTGTGTTTCTTTAGATGTCTGGTTTAAATTTTGTTTCTTTTCTTTATTGAATTTATTAATGTAATATCTAAGTTTATGTATAGCAATACCTCTGTCCTCAGACCATTTAGCAGCTGTTAGTCCACTGGTTCTATAATCATTAATTCTTTCAGTCCAGAGTATTCTATCTTCATCTTTCATTTAAGATAACCTCCTCTATTAATATTAAAGGTATTATCTCATAGAAATCTATGAATTAAAATGTGGGCTGAATTTGACGCTTACATATATTACTCTATTATTTTAGCTAAATCTTTAAATATTCTCATTTAGCAATTGGGTATTCTCTATTATGTTGAACCCCTCAATATAATAGATTTTATCATATAATTTTGATAAATCTATATCTTCTCTATGAGATGTTGAGATTATTGTCTTATCCATTTTATTAAATATATTTTCTAAATCTAAAGCTTTTAAAAGATCTAAACCTGATGTAGCCTCATCTATTAAAACTATAGGAGTATCTTTATAAATAGCTCTTGCAACTTCTATTCTTTGCTTTTCTCCACCAGATAAATTGTCTCCTGAATCCAGTAATACAGTATCTAATCCATCTTCTAAACTATCTATAAATTCATTTAACTTAGCATTTTCAATAGCCTTCTTTAATTTTTTATAGTCAACATCCTTTTCATCCTTAAATAGAACAATATTTTGTAGTATGGTATCTCTAAATAACATTGGGTGCTGGGAAATTACTGAGATATTATTAAATAAATCGCTCCTACTCATTTCATTTATGTTAATATCTCCTATATAAATATTTCCTTTATCTGCAGTACATTCTCTAGTTAATAATTTCAATAAAGTTGATTTACCTGATCCACTATTTCCTCTTAACAAAATATGTTCTTTGCTATTTATATGTAAATCTAAATTTCTAAAAATGCTCTTATCATCATAAGAAAAATCTAAATTTTTAATCAAAATATCAGAATCTTTAATGCTATCTCCACTTATGCTATTAATCTCTTCTATTGGATAATTAAGTTCTTCAATTAAATTATTTGCTATGTTTTCACATGCTTTAATCTGTCCATATTGAGACATTATTGTGTGCATTGGATAAATTATTAAGTTCATTAGTGACATCATTACTGGAAAATAAACCACATCCATATATCCTTTAACTATCAACATTGTAGTTATAAAAAATAATAGGGCTTGAACAGACATTGAAAACTGATTAATCAAACTAACCATTAAACCAGTAGTAAATACTGATTTACTATGGTTTTTTTCTGTTGCATTAGTTTTATTTCTAAATAATTTCATAAATCCAAATAATGCATTTGATTTGTATAGTACTTGATATCCCCTTAGACCATCATCAATTGTCTCGTTATATACTCCCAAAGAATCCATATATACTTTATTATCTTTTGCTGCATATGAAGATAATTTATTAGTTATAAAAATTGTCAATATTCCTGATATTAATATGATTATTGTTATTATATAGTTTATCGTAAAGCAATAAATTAAAGCAAAAATAAATAAGAATGATTGACTTATAATCTCTTCTATAGATAATAATAAATTTTGCTCTAAAAACTTAATATCATTATTAAAAATAGAAACATAGTACGATCTATCTTTTTTCTTAAAGCCAATAGGAGACCTAGATAAGATATTTCCCATTAGAGTTGATTTAATAGCATAATTCCATTCATATATAACTTTTTTCTTAAAATGTAAATACAAATACCTTATTAATAGACTAAATAATGTCCAACAAACTAAAAATATAACTGACTTGCTAATTAAATCATATTTCCCATCAATTACTATGCTAGATAATAATTGAATTAAGTATGTCAAACCTAAAGATATAAAAGAGGTACTGGAAGAAAAAATAACAAATAAAATCCAATTGATATTTTTAGGGATAATCCTCTTTGCTAAATAATTTTTATTATAAAATGGTTCCATAAATATCATCCTCCCCTAATTCCTCACAGTGTACAACTACTTCTATATTGCCACCACTATTTCCTATAAGGATCATAATTAATGGTTTTTCCCCTCCCATTTTTTCTAATACATAGTTAAATGAATTCTCTAAATTTCTATCATATTTCGAAAAATGCAAGTTGTCATATCTAATATGAGAATGGATTATACAAGGATAATAACCCTATTTAGCCCCCTAACCACTTTGGACAATCGCACACGATTATAGTAAAATATAATCAATAGGAGGTTGCCAAAATGAGAAGTAAAAATACAAGATATTCAGAAGAATTTAAAAATCAAATAGTTAAAGAAGTAGAGGAAACTGGTAA
>JAPXKQ010000017.1:0-38557 GCA_033809995.1 Tissierellaceae bacterium | reverse complement strand
ATAAGGATGATGCAACTCCTTTATACATGGCAAAAATAATGGAAAAAGAAATCAAAGATAGTGGGCTTGTAGTCTTAGAAGGAACAGGCCATTACTCATACTTAGAAGATTATCAAAAGTTTACAGCGGTTATTAAATCATTCTTGAATATAGTGAATAACTAATAGTGAATAGTGAACTACCTACTTAGTGAAATTTCTACTGTCGGGCATACAGCAACAAAAAAAGCGTTAGCTGTCATTCTGAACGTTTGTGAAGAATCCCGCTTTATTATGGTTATTAAAAAAAATAGAGATTCTTCGTTACACTCAGAATGGCTTTGCCTTTCAACTGTTAACTGTTAGTTGTTAGTTGTTAACTGAATTAATTTAGGGGGTATTTATGGATACAAAGTATTACATTTTAATTATTATATTGGGTTTTATTGCACCTGCTCTTATGAAAAAAAGAACTAAAGAATCTTTACATATTGCACAATTAGAAGGTTATGAATATGACCACTACTTAAAGTGGTTAAAAAACAATAAGGATAAAGCCTATAGTTTAAAAAAGAATAATCAACCTGTTAAAAAGCCCCTAGTTATGACAAATAGAGCAAAAAGATTGTACAATGCAAACTATATTATAAACATTATATTTTTCTTCATCTTGGCAATACTCTCAATATCTATACTACCCAATTATGTTGATTTAATAGTAATGTTAGTAGTATTAGGAATATTATATTATTTGCAACCAATAATAATGGCTTTAGCTACTTTTGTTATGGAACCTATTGAAAAAAGAATAAATATGGGCTTTTATGTTTCCGCTCAAAATAAAATAAAAGCAAGAGAAGACTTAAAAGTAGTTGGGATTACTGGAAGTTTTGGTAAAACAAGTACCAAATTTATTATTGGGGCAATTCTTGAAGAAAAATTTAATGTATTAAACACCCCTGAATCCTATAATACACCTATGGGACTGTCAAAGGTTATAAACAATGAATTGAATAATGACCATGAGGTCTTTATTGCAGAAATGGGAGCTAAGAAAATAGGGGAAATTCGTGAAGTTGCACAGCTTGCACAACCTCAAATTGGTGTTCTAACATCAATAGGACCTGTTCATATAGAAACATTTAAAAATATTGACAATATAATGAAAACAAAATATGAACTTATTGAAGAGTTACCTACAGATGGTATTGCTGTTTTTAATTATGACAATGAGTATATTAGAAAACTTGCAGACAAGACCTTTAAGGAAAAAATTCTTTATGGAATGGAAAATGTAGAGGACTTAGATATCTATGCAGATAATATTGAAGTATCTGAATTAGGTTCATCTTTTACTTTAAAGGATAAAGAAGGAAATATCATAAGGTGTACAACAAAACTTTTGGGGAAACATAATATTTACAATATATTAGCAGGAGCTAGCGTTGGTAAAGCTTTAGGACTATCATTCGAGGAAATCGCTAAAGGTATAGAAAGAATAGAGCCAATACCACATAGATTGAATATAATTAACCCAGGTACGGGTGTCATAATCATAGACGATGCATTTAATTCAAATCCTATAGGTTCAAAGGCTGCATTAGAGGTTCTAGGTCAATTTAAGGAAGGTAAGAAAATCATAGTTACACCTGGGATGGTTGAATTAGGAGAAATTGAAGAGGCTGCAAATAGAGAATTTGGTGTCAATATTGGAAAGGTTTGTGATTACGTAATATTAGTTGGTGAAAAGAGAACTATACCAATTTATGAAGGCTTAATGGAAACAAATTATAATAAATCAAATATATTTATAGTAAATAATTTGGATGAGGCAACAGTTCAAATAGGTAAAATTGCGAAGCCAAAGGATGTAGTCTTATTTGAAAATGATTTGCCTGATAACTATAGTGAGTAGGGGGCATTATAATGAAAAAAGTTGGTGTAATATTTGGAGGACATAGTGTGGAACACGAAGTGTCTGTAATTACAGGAATGCAGGTAATGGAGAATATAGATAAATCAAAATATGAAGTGGTTCCAATCTATATTACAAAAGATGGTAGATGGTTAACTGGAAGTAGCTTAATGGAGTTTAAAAACTACAAAGATAATAATTTTAAAGATGCAAAACAAATAATATTATCACCAAATCTAAATGACCATAATATTTATTTACATCCAGATGGAACAGGATTGTTTGGTAAAAAAGTATTGGACAAATTAGATGTTATATTTCCAGCATTGCATGGAACCAATGGTGAAGATGGAACAATACAAGGATTATTTGAACTTATGAATATTCCATATGTAGGTGGTGGAGTACTTGCATCATCTGTTGGTATGGATAAAATTCTAATGAAGGATGTCTATAAATCTTATTCTTTACCAATAGTTGATTATATGTGGTTTTATAGAGCTGATTGGTCTAAAGATAGTGAAAGTGTTATAAATAAAATTGAAGAAAAATTAGGATATCCTACATTTGTAAAACCTGCAAACCTAGGCTCAAGTATTGGAATCAACAAAGCTAAAGATAGGGATGGACTTATTAATGCCATAGAGATTGCTATTAATTATGATAGAAAAATCATAATTGAAAAAGCAGTTGAAAGACCAAGGGAAATAAATTGTGCTGTATTAGGATATGATAATGAGGTAATAGCTTCATTATGTGAAGAACCTGTTGGCTGGACTGAAATTTTATCCTTTGAAGATAAATATGTAAAGGGTAATAGCAAAGGTGCAAAATCCTCTGGAGAAACAAGAAGAATACCAGCAGATATTGATGATACATTAAGGGTTAAGATTGAAGAATTAGCTAAAATGGCATTTACTACAATAGATGGCAGAGGTACATCTAGAATAGACTTTTTATTAGATAAAGATAATAATATATTTATCAACGAAATAAATACATTGCCAGGCTCTATAGGATTTTACTTATGGGAAGGCAAGGGAATATCAATTAGCAAATTGATTGATAAGATGATAGATATTGCCATAGAAACTCACAAAGAAAAGAATAAAAACATGTATTCTTACGAAGCGAATCTTTTTAATAGAACACAATATGGAGTTAAGGCTAGTAAAATGTAAGATATTTAAATATCTTACATTTTTTTATAACGAATAGGAAAGTTCTACTTTCTGATTACTTTCATTTTAGGAACTTTCCATCAATGAGTTTCAAAAAAAACTTCATTAATTTAATAATTCTTCAATAGAAGTTTTTTTTATAGAAAAAGGGTAAACAATAAAGATAAGATAATAGGGAAGAGGGAGAATATTATGAGTATTAGAGAAGAAATAATTAATCTCATGGAAGATAAAAATTATAAACCTTTATTAAAAGAAGAAATAGCAGGTTATTTTGACATTGATAATAAAGATATAAAAGAATTTAATAAGATAATCGATAATCTTGAAAAAGAAGGGATTATATTAAAATCAAATAAAGATAAATATGGATTAATAAATTCTGATTATATAGTAGTAGGCAAATTGGAAGGAAATGAACGGGGTTTTGGTTTTGTATTGTCTAAGGATAGAACAAGAGAAGATGTATTTATATCACCAGAAAATATGAATGGGGCAATGAATGGAGATATAGTAGTTGCTAATTTATTGAAACGTCAGGAAGTTGGAAGAAAACAAGAAGGAGAAATCATTAGAATATTAGAGAGAGCTAATGAGCAAATAATTGGAACCTTTGAAGACAGTGGAAATTTTGCATTCTTGATTCCAGATGACCCTAAGATTTCATATGATATTTTCATCCCAAAGGCTCAGATGGGAGGGGCTAAGGATGATCAAAAAGTGGTAGTAGAAATTACCAAATGGCCTGAGCAAAGAAGAAATCCTGAAGGCAAAGTAATTGAAGTTTTAGGATATCTTTCAGACAAAGGGACTGATATTTTATCAATTATTAGACAGTTTAAATTACCAGAAGAATTCCCAATAAAGGTACAAGAACAAGCTAAGACGATTGGGGATAGTATTAGAGAAGAAGACATTATAGGACGAGTTGACTTTAGAGATTTAAAAACATTTACCATAGATGGTGCTGATGCGAAGGACTTTGATGATGCTATATCTATTGAAAAATTAGATAGTGGAAATTATAAGCTAGGAGTTCATATAGCGGATGTAGCCCACTATGTTAAAGCAAATTCACCAATGGACAAAGAGGCGTATTTAAGAGGGAATTCAGTTTATTTAATAGATAGGGTAATTCCAATGTTACCTAAGGAATTGTCCAACGGACTATGTTCATTGAACCCTAATGTAGACAGATTAACACTATCAGTAATGATGGAAATAGATAATAGCGGAACAGTAGTTGACCATCAAATACATGAGGCTGTAATCAAAAGCAAACAAAGATTGATTTATGATGATGTATCTGATCTATTAGAAAATGATGATGAAGTGTCAAG
Organism: Tissierellaceae bacterium; assembly: GCA_033809995.1. Taxonomy (GTDB): domain Bacteria; phylum Bacillota; class Clostridia; order Tissierellales; family Tissierellaceae; genus Paratissierella. The sequence goes on along the minus strand of JAPXKQ010000017.1, from coordinate 34,143 downwards.
AGAAAAGCTTCAAAATGTTTATGAAGAATTAAAGTTATCAGAAGAATTGATGCATATTTTATATGAAAAAAGGAAAAGAAGAGGAAGTATTGACTTTGATTTTCCTGAAACCTATATAGAGCTAGACGAACAAGGTAGACCAGTTGACATAAGAAAAGATGAACGAAGAGTAGCAAATAGGATGATTGAAGAATTTATGTTAGTATGCAATGAGACAGTTGCAGAAGAATATCATTGGGCAGAAGTTCCATTTTTATATCGTATACACGAATACCCAAGTGATGAGAAAATGAGTGAATTTGCTAAATTTATTCACAATTTTGGTTATAAATTAAAAGGAAAAGAAATACATCCTAAGGAACTACAATTATTAACAGAAGAAATAAAGGGTAAAAAAGAGGAGATTGTAATCTCGACTTTACTTTTAAGGTCTTTGAAAAAGGCTATCTATAGTGAAAAATCTGATATTCACTTTGGGCTTGCAGCACAATTTTATACTCACTTTACAGCACCAATTAGACGATATTCTGATTTGGTTATTCATAGGATTATCAAACAATATATAAAAGGAAAACTTTCCATAGATAAACAAGCACAACTTGATAGTACTTTACCTGAAATTGCAGAGCATGTTTCTATGACTGAAAGAAGAGCAGAAGAGGCAGAACGAGAAGTAGATGACCTGAAAAAAGCCCAATATATGAGTGAAAGAATTGGTGAAGAATATGAAGGAATCATATCTTCATTGACAAACTTTGGTATATTTGTACAATTAGATAATACCATAGAAGGATTGGTAAGATTCAATTATATGGATGATGACTTTTATCGCTTTGATGAAGAAAACTATTATGTTATAGGTGAAAGAACGAAAAAGATTTATAGATTAGGAGATGTTGTTAGAATAGAAGTGATAGGTGCAGATGTTGGTAAGAGAAATATAGACTTTGATTTGATTTCATAATCATTGACAGGAATACTCAAATTTGCTACACTTAATATCAATTAAAGAATAATAAATTTGGTGATTATATGAAAAAAATAGGTACTAAAGTAGTAGCAACAAATAGAAAAGCAAGGCACGAATTTTTTATAGAAGATACAATTGAGACAGGTATTGCTTTAAAAGGTACTGAAGTAAAATCTATACGTCAAGGGAAATTGAATATAAAGGATAGCTATGCATCAATTGATAATGGAGAAGTATATATCAACAATATGCATATTAGCCCCTATGAGCAAGGCAATATCTTCAATGTAGATCCATTAAGAAAAAGAAAGTTATTACTTCATAAAAGGGAAATAAGAAGGCTTATTGGGGATACAATGCAGAAAGGTTATACTTTGGTTCCACTTTCAGTTTATATCAAGGATGGTTTAGTAAAACTTGAATTGGCAACTGCGAAGGGTAAAAAGTTATATGATAAAAGAGAAGATATAGCTAAAAAAGATGCAGAAAGAAGAATGCAGCAACAAGCAAGTGAAAAATATAGATAGGAATAGTGAATAAGTATTAGTGAATAGTCTTTCGAAGTTAGCAACAGTTGTCATAGATCCTAATTTAATGCTGTTGTAATTAGTGTAATGAAGAATATTCAATTTTGGTTGACATAATACTTTAATCCTGCTATAATTATGTAGCAAATCAAATATGGGGGCGAACTAGGTTTCGACAGGGATTCGGAATCAGGAGTAGCGAGTCGTTGTAGCCAAGCAACGTTAAAAGTGGCAACTTAAATTAAACGCAAACGATAATTACGCATTTGCAGCTTAATTAAAGCTGCTCGTCAAACCTAAGAATCCCACGACTTGGGCTTTGGCGTCATCTTAGTGGGGAACCGCACCTTGCAAAGCTTTGAGCTTGGGACGGAAACTATGAAGCTACTAAAGCTTATATCCTGTCAGTAGGAGATGAGTGGAGGGAATGTCAAATTACTGACTGCACTCGGAGAAACTCTTGTGGAAGGGTTTTTGGACGTGGGTTCGATTCAAGTAGGAGTCGCCCTGTAGAGTGATCTACAGGTGAAAATCTGGCTTTATCGGTGAAGGCTATCAAATGCTAATACCGAGGGGTATGTGGAGAAATCCAACAGCCCTGTATCGACTTATAGGCTGCTAAGTCATTTTGATATGCAGTACTAGGATGGAAGAGATAAACTATAAAAATCTTCCATAATACGCCAGGGGGGTCAAAGACCTCAAGATATAGTCAGTGCCTTTAGGAAACTATTGGATAACATGTCCCACCGCCTCCACCATATATAGACTTAAATATTGATACAATAGAAACTCCTTGGAAGCAAGGGTAGAAAAGATAGTGTAGATACCTTTATAGATAGATTTAAAAGCCAAGAGATAAATTTAACAGATTTTGATGAAGCTTTATGGACATCTACTATAGATAAGTTAGTTATTGAGGATGATATCACATTTCATTTCAAGGATGGAACTAAAATTAAACAGGAACTATCATAAAAAATCAGAACCCGCTGGTTTAAAGGTTATAAAACCTAAGACTAGTGGGTTATTTTTTGTTTAAAATAAAACCTAGTAGAAATTAATTAATATATTTGGTAGAATAAAGGAAATCAAGGATATCGGGTTGAAATAATTGATGTATATATGTAGTACAATGCGGCTTATAAAAAATGTAAAACAACTTGATAAACAGGAATTTTATAACACAATTGTTGTAAAGATAGAAAGGGGTAGTAATAATTGAAAAAGGCAATTAAATACATTTTTGCAGGAATGGTTTTTAGTGCATTTTTCTTGTTTATTGATGGCTCTGGGGTAGGATTTAAAGGTCATATAGCCAAGATAAAAGAATGGGCTAACAAGTAAAAACAAATCTGCCCATTGTAAGTATAACTCGAAGTTGGCAAATTCCATGATTTACTCCTTACTGGGTCTACGAAAAAATATATAGCCAATGCCTTTAGGAAACTGTTGAATAACATATTCCACCGCCTCTACCATACATATAATTATAAAACCCCTGATTCTAAAAAATCAAGGGTTTTATAATGCCATAAAATCTATGTAGAACTGTTCTTTAGCTAATTTTTGTTGCTTAGTATATTTACCATTTCTTATGGTTACTCCCCTTATATTTTCTTGAGGAATTTCACTTAATCCCTGATTTTACATAGTATATATTATCAAAGGATATTTTAATATCATATGCAATAATGGGAGATGAAATAAATGAAAGACCTTAAAAGTAGTTTTTCTCCATGTATTTTCCCAAACCCAATTACACAAGTTGCCGATATGCCCTATGCTTTGTATCTATCGCTTCAAGGAAAATATTTTGTAGGGTATGCACCTGACGTGCAATTTGTTAAAGGTAAATACGGATGGGCAGGACTAGTAAATCCTGTTCATTCCTGCGTAAATCTTCATGTCTATGTATGGACAGTTACAAATTTCGGAGAATCTCCATTAAGTGCAGAAATATGGTTTAATACCAATATTCCAGAAAACACAGTAATATCTGAGTTTGTATCGCCAGCTAACACCGCTATCTGTCCTCCACCATCGCCAAAGGTAATGATACTTCAAGCAAATAATATCAGTAGTTATCCACAATACGGTGATAGAATATCTGTCAAAAAAGTTCTTCCTGAGGTTACAATCGTCAGCGAAGAAGTTGGCAGATTTATTTTTCCGCCAGGAGGATCTTTTAGTATTTTATTATCCAATGCTGAAGTATCAAGTCAATCAGGAATAGCAAATCTTGCTTTCGGATGGTGGGAAGAAGAAATAAAATAGATTCTAAAAGGAGGTGTTATTAAAATGGAAAGCTGCAAGAAAAATGCTATACTTCTGCCCAATCCGATAACCCAAATTGCCAGTTTACCCTATTCCCTATACCTGTCACTTCAAGGGAAATACTTTTTAGGATCAACAGGAAAATTAGCATTTGGAAATGGTAATAATGCCTGGGCTGGTTTATTGAATCCAATCGATTCCGGAGTCAATTTACACCTATATTTTTGGGAGGTATCAAATATAGGTCCATCACCTGTTCGGGCACGAATATATTTCAATTCCTACCCTCCTGGACAAAGAACAATAGTGAATACGGTATTTCCAGGTAACACTACGCTATGTCCGCCGCCAAAGCCGAGGATAAAACTGTATCAGGCATCAGATGTAGCCGGTGAGCCATATGGAGGGGTCAGAGTATTTGTAAGAAGAGCTTTACCTGATGTTACAGTCGGTGATGAAGAGGTGGGTAAATTCATATTTCCACCTGGTGGGTCCTTTGTAATTTTCTTATCTAATCCGGAGACGCCAGATGAACCTGCAAGTGCAACCATTGGTTTTTCATGGTGGGAAGAAGAAGTAAATTGCTGATAAAAAAGGTGAGAACAAAATTGCAGGGCATTTTATCCAATATTTGTTCGAGTTAATTAGAATCTGCTGGTTTAAAGGTTTTGATGCCTTTGACTAGCAGGTTATTTTTGTTTAAAATAGTTATGTAACACAATACAAAATACTGTGACAATAGTGTATATATTTGTTAGAATATAATTGTTAATTGTAATAATACTAAATAAGTAATTAAGGAGAAAATTTAATGGATAAATACAAAGGCATAATTTTCGACCTCGATGGCACATTACTTGATACGATTGAGGATATTTCAGATAGTGTCAATGAGGCACTTCGTTTATTAAATTACCCAGGACACAGTTATGATTATTATAAATTGAAACTTGGAAGCGGATTTAAAAATCTTTTGGAAAATAGTTTCCCAGAAACTACAGACGAACAAACAATTTTAGAAGGACTAGATTTATTTGTTAAAATATATGATGATAAATTTCAAAATAAAACTAGACCATATGACGGAGTCTGTGAACTATTAAATGAATTAAATAAACTAGGTATAAAAATGGGTATCAATTCAAATAAAAGAAACGATTATACAAACAAATTGGTAAAAAAGTTCTTTGATGATATTCCATTTGTTGGGGTTTTTGGAGAAAGGGAAGGAATACCTAAAAAACCAGATCCAACAACTGCATTGGAGATTTCAGAGCTTATGAAATTAAGTTCTAAAGAGATCTTATATGTTGGAGATACTAAGATAGATATGATGACAGCATCAAATGCACAATTTGATAGTATAGGAGTGCTTTGGGGGTTTAGGTCTTATGATGAACTAGTCAGATTTAATGCTAAATATATCGTTTCAACACCCATGGAAATAATGGATATTGTAAGAAATATCCTTTAGGAGGACATCATGGATAAAAAAGTTGTGAAAAAACATACACAAGATTGTATGATTTGTGGTTCAGAATTAATATATTTTGAGGATTATAAGGAAGTTGAATGTGTATATTGCCATAAAAAATTTAAATCTAATGTAACATGTGCGAATGGGCATTATATTTGTGATGTATGTCATTCAATGGATGCAAATGAATTAATAGAGAATTATTGTAGGGAAACAGAAAAAACAAATCCTATAGAAATAGCAATTGAGTTAATAAAAAATCCTGCAATAAATATGCATGGGCCAGAGCATCATTTTCTTGTACCAGCTGTTCTTTTAACATCATTTTATAATATAAAAGGCGAAAAGAATACAAAGACTAAAAAACTTGCCGTAGCCAAGATGAGAGCAAAAGATGTTAAAGGAGGGTTCTGTGGATTCTATGGCAATTGTGGTGCAGCAGTAGGTACTGGTATATATATTAGTATCATTACAGAAGCCACTCCACTAACAAAGGAAAGCTGGGGACTTTCAAATTTAATGACAGGAACAGCTCTAATATCAATAGCAAATATAGGTGGACCAAGGTGCTGTAAAAGAAACTTATTTACAGCTATAAAGGAAGCTGCAAAATTTACAGATGAACATTTCGGAATAAAGATGTATGATTATGAAAATTATAGTCCTATATGTAGTTTTAAATCAAGAAATAAAGAATGTTTAATGCATGAATGTCCGTATTTTAAGGTAAGTGGGGAAAAATGAATCCAATAATTAAGTTTATTGTTATAGTATTTTGCTTTTTAATAACCATTTTGTGCAAAAAACCATTAAACAAACTGGATTTACAATTATTGCGTTTAGGCATGTTTTTTACAGTTATGGCAGATTTATTTATGATATTATTAGATTATAATACCATAGGAGTTGCTCTATTCTGTATTGTTCAGATAACTTATATTGCAAGATATGATATAGATCGCTTTGGTAAAATTATAAAAAAGCTATTTATTATATTCATTATTATATTTAGTATTTACATAGTTTTGGTTTTTTTAAATAATAATGTAGATTTTTTAATACTTCTTGCATTATTTTACTCCATATGTATATGTTGCAGTTTGTACAAATCCCTTAGAGCTATGAAAGAAGGAAGATATCCACGATCAAACGGTGAATTAATAGTTTTGGGAATGATTTTATTTGTTCTTTGCGATATAAATGTTGCCTTATATTATATGGGTATTATGGAATTTTTGACTTCACATTTAATATGGATATTCTATTTACCTTCCCAATTTTTATTATCAATTAGTGGATATAAGTTTAATTTTAAGTAAAAGCCTTGACTAAACATTAATCTAATCAAGGCTTAAACATTACTCAATAATAATATTTATTACTCATTTCTGCATCTTCTTTAGTTCTTTCAACTGTTCCATGTGGATGATTAGGAGGTGCATAAATTGAATATAATTTTAAAGGATAACATCCTGTATTTATTAAATTGTGCCAGGTACCTGCTGGTATAAATATTACATCCTCATCTTGAACTCTTTTTTGGAACCATAGATTATTTCTAGTCTCGCCCATCATGATTATTCCTTCGCCTTCTTCTATTCGAATAAATTGGTCTACATTGGGATGGACTTCCAAACCTATATCTTCCCCTTGATTTAAACTCATAAGAGTAAGTTGTAAATGTGTTCCAGTCCATAAGGCAAGTCTAAAATTTATATTTTGTCTAGTAGCTTCATTTATATTAACAACGAATGGACATGGACCATAATCCATTAATTTAATGCAATTGTTACAGTTGTTATTCATAATACATTTTCCTTTCATTGGTGTATTTTAATCTAATATATATTATGTTAACTGATTGGATAAGGTGAAAACTTATTATAGAAGGTTTTATTAATTGTGATACATGACATAATATATCAATAAATGTCTAAATTTAAGTATATTCATAATTGTATTTGATATAATTATTACATAGAATAAGTGGTAAGGGAAAGCGAGGTATACTATGAAAAAGAAAATATTAATTATATTTATCTTACTTATTACATTTCTGTCAGGATGTTCTAACAAAGATTTTACATCTGAAAAGTACAATCTAGAAGTGGATAATGGACTTATTTATGGTACATTGACCATGTCTAAAGGAGAGGGACCATTTCCAGTAGCTATTATCATTCAAGGCTCTGGTCCTACAGATAGAGACGGTAACAACCCAATATCTGGTGATAACAATAATCTTAAAATGTTAGCTGAACACTTGGCTACAAATGGGATTGCAAGTGTTATATACGATAAGCGTGGCATAGGTGAAAGTAAGGACTTAGTTCAAAAAGAAGAAGAATTAGTTTTTGAGGATTATATAAATGATGTTAAGCTTTGGGTTGATAAGGTAGAGAAGGATGATAGATTTAATAAGTATTTTATTATTGGGCATAGTGAAGGTGCTCTGATAGGTGCGGCTGCTGCAGCTGAAACAAATGTTAACGGATACGTTTCAATAGCTGGATTAGGAGAACCTCCTTTTGTTACATTAGCAAGGCAGTTGTATAGCCAATCAAAAGATATATATGAAAGAAGCGAGGCTATTTTAAATCAATTAGCTAAGGGAAATCTCGTTCCAAATCCACCAAAGGATTTAGATGCCTTATTTAGAGAAAGTGTTCAACCCTATTTGATTTCATGGTTTAAATACGATCCAACAGATACTATAGCAAGAGTCAAAGCTCCAACTTTGATAATTCAAGGAGATACTGATATACAAGTTACAGTGGATGATGCAAAGTATTTATATTCAGCAAGAGTCTCTACAAGTTCAGATGCTTTGCAAAGTAAATTGGTAATCGTAGAAGGCATGAATCATATAATGAAAGATGCACCTTTAGATAGGGAAAAGAATTTTAAGACATATGGTGAGCCTAAATTACCATTGAATGAAGAATTTAAGAAGGAGATAATAGAGTTTTTGAAACAATTGTAATCTCAATAACATACGCCAAAAAACCAAGATTCCTGTCCCCTCGGCTTAGATTTTCCACTGGCTTCCGTGGTTTCACTGTCTTGTCATATTGTCTATCCTTCCTTTATATACTTATATTAGCTATTTATATAAAGGGGGCGGACAATTGAGTACTTATATTGTATTTATTGTATTTATAATAGGATTATTGATGATAATAAAGGGGGGAGATATATTCTTAAACGGAGCCATAGGAATGGCAAAGTTAACAGGTATATCGACTGGAATAATAGGAGCAACCATTGTTAGTATAGCTACCACCCTACCTGAACTTTTTGTATCTACAATAGCTTCTTATGAAGGATTAGAAGATATGGCTATAGGAAATGCATTAGGCTCCTATATATGCAATATTGCTTTTATAATAGGAATAAGTTCTGTTATAAAACCAATAAAAATAAAAGGAAATTTTAATACAAAGGGAATAATGATGATATCCTTCCTAATATTATTTTATATCTTAGCAATGGATGGAATTATTACAAAGGCTGAGGGTATAATCTTATTTTCTTTAATTATATTCTTTTTTTGGGTAAATACTCTTGAACATAAAAAAGATAATAATAACAATAATAAGAACAAACAAATTATTGATAAGAAGAGGATTTCTAAAAGTATAATTTATTTTATTATTGGTGGGATTTTTGTTATTACAGGTTCACATTTATTATTGGATAGTGCCATTCAAATAGCCAATTTTTTGCGTATTCCTAAGAATGTTATTAGTTTAACGTTTCTTGCTGTTGGTACATCTTTACCTGAATGGTTACAGCCATAACAGCTATAATAAAAAAGGAACAAAGTATTTCGGTAGGAAATATTCTAGGAGCTAATATATATAATCTTACTATGATTATGGGGTTATCTGCACTAGTTAGTGATAATGGCATTACCATATATAAACAAACATTAACATTGGATATTTCAATGGCAATGATAGTTACATTACTGTTTATAGGTTCTGGAATTCTGAAGAAAGAAATAAGTAGGTTAATAGGATTTATTTTATTATTTATATATGTTTTATTTTTATTTATACTATTCTAAGTATTTCCAAATAAAAAAACTTGTGCTATAATTTAAAAATCCCTAATATCTGGAGGAAATATGAGAATTTTTAAAGAAATTTTAAAAAAACATGGAATGTCAATTTTAAAGATTTTATTTGTTATAGCAATGATTATATTTATAGTATTTAGTATAAAAGAGGAAGTTGAATCCATAGATTTTGTACAAACTACTATGCTTATAAGAAGCTTTCCAATAGTTACTATTATACTTTTAATATGCTTAGGTATCTTGGGAGTAGCATCAATAACAGTATATGACTTTTTAATAATTAAATTTTTAAATCTTGATATAAAACCTATTACAATTTTTAATGTAGCATTTATAGCTAGCGCTATAAACAATGTATCTGGATTAGGTGGACTAACAGGTGCATCCATAAGGACAGTATTTTTTAAAAAGGATGATAATAATGCGGATGTAATAGATTACAATCTATTTTTAGTACCTGCAACTGCAGTAGGACTATCAATCTTTTCTGTTTTGTCATTAATCCTATATAAATATACAAAACCTTTAGTTGATAAATATAGTTTTTTATTTCTAATTCTTCTTGGATTTATTATATATTTAATCCTTTATTTTTTTATCGATATTATATTTTATAAATTTAAGAAGACTGATAAAGAATTATTTACCGTTAAAAGATTTGCATTAAAGATAAATTTATTATTTGCATCTATTATAGAATGGGGAATTGCATTTACTTTATTTCTATTAATAGTAAAACAATTCTATGCAAATATTAACCCATTAGTTGCTTTAGTGGTATTCACTTTAGGTTCAATAGCAGGTATTGTAAGTATGTTGCCTGGAGGAGTAGGCTCTTTTGATTTTATTGTGCTTGTAGGGCTCCAATATTATGGTATAGGGACTGAAAATATATTAGCTTCTTTGATTTTATATAGGGTATTTTATTATATAATACCATTGGTTTTAAGTATCATATTTACATTGGTTGCACAACGCATAAGCAAAGAAACAGCTATTAAAATATTTGATGTAGAGAAATTAAAAGGATTTATAGCTAGAACATCTGGACTTACAAATTTTTTATTAAGTATTTTAGTATTTATAAGTGGGCTTGTACTTTTATTTTCAGCTCTTGTACCAGGGATTGCTGAAAGGATTAAATTTGCAGCAAAGTTATTGTCATTTCCTATACTCCAATGGTCACACCAATTGTCCATATCAATTGGGGTATTATTAGTCACTATATCCCGGGAAATAAATATGAAAGTAAAGCGTGCGTATAAAATTACCTGGTGGCTATTATTATTAGGTGCTATATTTACATTTATTAAGGGTTTCGACTATGAGGAAGCAATTTTTCTTACAACAGTTTTGATTTTATTAAGACTATCAAAAGATAGCTTTTATCGAAAAAGTTTACCTTTTGATTGGTTTTGGACTTCAATCTCAGCCTTAGTAGCTTTAATTGGTGTTATTATATATATGAGATTGTCTCATGTAATTTTATTAGACTTTTTAAGATTTTATAATTTTAAAACAATATTCTCAAAAGGTTTTATTAAATTTAGACCTAGTGGAATATTTACCTATGGATCATTTATATTGTATATAATAATCGGAGAATTGACCAAAGAAAGAATAATAAATGATAAAAGATATGAAGAGATAGATGTAGATAGGTTAAATAAATTTTTAAGTGAAAATACCGGGAGCTATCTATCCCATTTGCTATACCTTAAGGATAAACATCTATATTGGGCAAAATCTCAGAAGGTACTTATTGCATTTGAAAAAAGCCACAATGTAATTATAGTTCTAGGTGACCCAATAGGAAATGAAAAGTATTTTGGGGAAGCAATAGATGAATTCCATGATTTTATAGATGAATATGGATATAAATCGGTATTTTATGAAGTCGGAGAAAGACACCTACCATTATATCATGAACATGGATACTATTTCTTTAAATTAGGTGAAATGGCTTTGGTGGATTTAGAAGAATTTGATATAAAGAGTTCAAAAAGTAGGGATTTTAGAAATGTTTTAAGCAGATTTAAACGTGACGGTTATTATTTTCAAATGATTGAAGGAAAAGACTTAAATGATAATCTGTACGATGAACTATCGTCAATATCAAATGAGTGGTTAAAGGGAAGAAATGAGATGGGATTTTCTCTAGGATTTATGAATCGATTTTATTTAGAACAATCACCTATTGGATTGGTTCGAAAAGAAGAAACCAACGAAGTTATAGCCTTTGCATCATTAATGCCAAAGTATGATAATAAAACATACAGTCTCGATTTGATGAGATTTAAAAATGATGTACCGAAAAACACTATGACATTTTTGATACTAAATTTAATACTTTATTTACAGGAACAAAATTACAAACTGTTAAATTTAGGTATGGCTCCATTATCAAATGTAGGAGTTACACAAAATGCTCATTTTAGAGAAAGAATGGCACATTTAGTTTTTAAATATGGTAAAGAGGTATATAGCTTTGGGGGCTTGAGATCATATAAAGAAAAATTTAGCCCTATTTGGGAGAGTAGATATCTTGCTTATGACGATATAACCCTACTTCCATCTTCAATAATAGAAGCGACTATGCTTATCCATTCTAAGAAGTGACAATGGGAAAGGATTAATGTATAATAGTAATAATATTTATACGAAAGAGGGATGTATAATGACTCCAACTAGGGAAGAAGCATACGAATTACTTACAAAGTATAATCAAAGTGATAGTTTAATTAAACATGCTCTATCAGTAGAGGCCGTAATGGGCCACTTTGCTGAACTTCTGGGCGAAGAAGATGTAGAAAAGTGGAAAATCATTGGTCTTATTCATGATTTAGATTATGAAAAGTATCCTGAACAACATTGTAAAATGACCAAACAAATCTTAGAAGAAGAAAATTGGCCAGAAGATTATATTAGAGCTGTAATCAGCCATGGATGGGGGATTTGCACAGACGTTGAACCTATTGAAAGAATGGAAAAGGTCCTATATACCATTGATGAACTAACAGGTCTTGTAACTGCTACAGCTCTAATGCGTCCTAGCAAATCAATACTGGATATGGAAACTAAGTCCGTTAAGAAAAAATGGGGACAAAAATCTTTTGCTGCAGGTGTTGATAGAGACATCATTCAAAAAGGTGCAGATATGTTAGGGATGGAATTAAATGAAGTTATCTCCGAAACAATTAAAGGTATGAGAAAGGTAGCTGAAGAAATAGGATTACAAGGTAATGTATAAATGTTAAACTGTTCCAGAAATGGGGCAGTTTTTTAATACTTTTGTCATTTCGACTGAAGCATAGCGTAATGGAGAAATCTCATAACTTTAATCCACTTTTTCTAAGTGATAATGTTTATCATTTAGAAATATGGGAATATATATAATAGTTAATAAGTTAAAATTGATATAGATTAAAGGAGAGATTGTATGTTTAAATTACCAGAGTTAAATTATTCTTATGATGCTTTAGAACCACATATTGATGCGAGAACTATGGAGATACATCATACTAAGCATCATCAAGCATATATTGATAATGTAAATAAAGCATTAGAAGGGCAGGAAAAATTAAATGAATTAAGTGTTGAAGAATTGTTAAAATCCCTTAATGAAGTTCCCGAGGCTATAAGAACAGCTGTAAGAAACAACGGTGGTGGACACTACAATCATAGTCTGTTTTGGGAATTAATGTCACCAAATGGTGGAGGAAGACCAGAAGGCGAATTAGCAAGGAAGATAGACGAGGATTTAGGTGGATTCGAAAAATTTAAGGAAGATTTTAAAAAGGCTGCTTTAAGTAGATTTGGTAGCGGTTGGGCATGGTTAGTATTGGATGGAGATAAACTTGCAGTTGTTTCTACAGCTAATCAAGACAACCCAATTTCCGAAGGTAAAAAACCATTACTAGGAATAGATGTTTGGGAGCATGCTTATTATCTAAAATATCAAAATAAAAGAGCAGATTATATAGATGCATTTTGGAATGTAGTTGATTGGAAAAAGGTTGAAGAAAATTTAAATAAATAATTGAAATAAGGTCCTTATGTGGACCTTATTTTTAAAATTATATTTTAGTTGAATGTTTATATTTTTTGTGTTAGCATTAATAACATAACTTAATATAAAATTTAGGTTCATTGATTAAAAGGGAAATGGGTTAAAATCCCATGCAGCCCCCGCTACTGTAAATGATGACGAAATCAGATAAGACCACTGGGAATTCCTGGGAAGGTGCTGAGAATAGGAAGACTCATGAGCCAGGAGACCTGCCTATAAGATTTATGCATCCTTCGGTGGGAAGGGGAGTCATTATTTTATAATTGATAAATTAGTAGAAAAGTAACTCTCTGTCCAAGGACAGGGAGTTTTTCATTTAGAAAGGAGGGAAAAAGATGTCAAATATTATGATTCAAGGAACAACATCATCTGCAGGAAAAAGTCTTATGTGTACTGGCTTGTGTAGGATATTTAAAGAGGACGGTTATAATGTTTTTCCTTTTAAATCTCAAAATATGAGCAGTAAGTTTTATTTGACAAGTGAGGGTAAAAAAATGAGTACAGCACAGGCTTTGCAAGCAATGGCTGCGGGGTTAGAGCCACATACGGATATGAATCCTATATTACTTATACCAAATTCTGATAATGGTTCTATGGTTGTATTAAACGGTGATGAGATTACTACTATGGCTGCAAGAGAGTACTTTAGTCGTAGAAATAGTCTCAGAGATATGATTGAGCAGAAATACAAAGATTTTGAATCTAAAAGTGATATCGTGGTAATAGAAGGTGCAGGAAGTCCAGCTGAAATAAACTTAAAAGAAAATGATATTGTTAATATGGGCATGGCTAAAATTGCAGATGCTCCTGTATTACTTGTTACTGATATAGATAGGGGTGGAGCATTTGCAGCACTATATGGAACAGTGATGCTATTAGAGCCCGAAGAAAGAGAAAGAATTAAAGGCTTAATTATCAACAAATTTAGAGGAGATAAAACTCTTTTAGAATCAGGTATCAAGATGATAGAGGACCTCTTAAATATTCCAGTAATAGGGGTTATCCCATATATAGAGTTAGAATTAGTTGATGAGGACTCATTAATGGATTACGACAAAAGATGTAACAATGAAGTACAATCCAGAAAGGAGATAGAGTTTGAGCTTAAGAAGCTATCAAAAACCATAAGAGAAAATATGGATATTGATTATATTTATAATATTATGGGAGTTAAAAATGCTTAATATATTTTTAGCTGTATTATTGGACCTAATAATTGGTGATCCATATAGTTTTCCTCACCCAGTAAAGCTAATGGGCAATATCATAAACATGGAAGAAAAGTTAATTAGAAGGCATTTTAAATCGAAAAAGCATCTTAAAATAGCTGGATTTTTTGTTGTAGTGATAAACATTTCTTTAGCATTTTTAATACCATTGCTATTACTTAATATGGTGAAGGACAATAAATTACTTTATAATATCATCAGTACTTACTTAATCTATACATGTATTGCAGCCAGATGTTTAAGTGATGAAGCAATCAAGGTTTCAAATGCACTTGATAAGGGAATTGAAGAAGGAAGAAATAGGCTTTCCTATATAGTAGGCAGAGATACAAAGAACTTAAATGAGGAAGAAATAATAAAGGCCACAATTGAAACAGTAGCAGAAAACACCTCAGATGGTGTAATAGCACCACTTTTTTATATTATGCTATTGGGAATACCAGGTGGTTTAGCATATAAATTTGTTAATACGATGGACTCTATGTTAGGGTATTTGAATGATAAATATATTGACTTAGGGTTTTTTCCAGCTAAGGTAGATGATCTTTTCAATCTTATTCCTGCAAGGCTTACAGCTATTCTTATGAATATTAGTTCTTTAGGGAAATTTAACGCTAAAGAAGGATTTAGGATTATGATTAGAGATAGGAGAAATCACAAAAGCCCAAATAGTGGATATCCTGAAAGTTCGGTAGCTGGACTACTGGGAATACAATTAGGAGGGAGTAACTATTATCATGGAATGCTAGTAGAAAAGCCTACCATAGGAGATAAAAAAAATCAATTAAATAAAACTCAGATATACAACACCATTGAAATAATGTATAGGAGTTTATTTCTTATGGTTTTGTTATATTTTATTTTACGAAGGAGTAGTTAAATGGAACACGGCGGTGACTTGTTATCTTATGAAAAACACTATATCGGTGAGTTAGTAGACTTTAGTTCAAATATCAATCCATTGGGGATGCCAAAAGGTTTAGAAAATGTATTAATCAATAATTTTAAATCTCTAGAAGCTTATCCAGATATTAAATATAGAAGTTTAAAGAAATCTGTTGCGGATTATTTAAAGTGTGAGGAGAAAAATGTATTATTAGGTAATGGAGTTGTTGAAGTAATCAATAATTTCATTGCATTAGCTCAAAGAGTAGTTGTTATGATACCTTCTTTTTCAGAATATGAAAAAAGAGCTATAGCCAATGGAAGACCAGTTAAAAATCTATCTTATACTATAGATAATACAATTGATTTAGATACCTTAGAGGATATTTTAGAGAAGGATGATTTGTTGATTTTAGGGAATCCAAATAATCCTACAGGATTAAGAATAGAAAAGGATAAATTAATTAAAATCTATAATATTATTATAAATAAAAATGCATTTCTACTTTTGGATGAAGCTTTTTATGAATTCTGTCCAATGGACTATGATAGTATTGAACTTTTCAAAAACGATAATTATAAAAATGTTGGAATTATAAGAGCTGCTACAAAATTTTTTGCTTTACCTGGAATTAGACTAGGTTATGCTTGTGCATCGGAAACAAAAGTAAATGAAATTTCTAAAATAGAATTACCTTGGAGTATAAATTCTTTAGCTGACGCAGCAGGACAATTTATATTTCAAGATAAAGAATATATTAGGGAAAGTAAAAGATATATAGAAGTTGAAAGAGATTATTTATTTGCTGAGCTAAATAAAATAGATGGTATAAAAGTTTACAAGACACATGCCAATTATATTTTAATTAGAATCTTAAATTGGAATGAGGAATTTGTATTCAACTTCTTTTTAAAGAGGGGAATAGTTATTAGAAAGTGTTCTAGTTTTAAGGTTTTAGAAAATCATATAAGGGTAGCTATTAAAGATAGAGATAACAACAATAAGCTAATACAAATTTTTAAAGAATTGGAGTTGATATAATCAGTTTAATTAATATTGCGAAAATTATGTTATAATAAATGCAACTAAGGAACAAAACCTAAGGGGTTTATGTTTATGCATTTATTGAAACGGTGTGGAGCAATCCGATTGGCGGATTGCATCTATGTTATAATAAAAGAAAATACAAAAATAACTTCAATAAAGGACTGATAATTATGGAGAACTCATTTAGATATTATAAAAATACTTCTTGTATGTATTTCCCTTGCCATAAGGTAGAAAATGATGAGGATTATAATTGTATGTTTTGCTATTGCCCATTATATTTTTTAGAAGAATGTGGGGGAAATCATAAGGATAACTATGGTATTAAAGACTGTTCTAATTGTTTAATACCACATAAACCCAAAGGGTATGATTATATTAATGAAAAAATTGCTAAGTATAATGAAGAAAAGGTCAATGAAAGATTCAACAGAAAATGATAAAACGAGGTGTAATTAATTGGGACTATTAAAGGAAACATTGGAAGCAATTAGTCCATCCAATCTGGAGGCTATGAGGCTTACAAAAGACAAATGGGATGGTTTAGTAAAACCAATTGGAAGTTTGGGACAGTTGGAAGAGATGACAATCAAATTGGCAGGTATTACAGGTAGTACACATAACAAATTACATAAAAAAGCAATAGTAGTTATGTGTAGTGATAATGGTGTTGTAGATGAAGGTGTTAGTTCCGCTCCCCAAATCTTTACAAGATTGTTAACAGAAAGTATGGCAAGAGGGATAACTGGAGTAGCAACTTTAGCAAAATTTACAAACACAGACATAATAACTGTAGATATTGGGCTTAATGGAGAAATGAATAACCCAAAAGTTATAAATAAAAAAATTGCTTATGGTACAAAAAATTTTACCAAAGAACCAGCCATGTCCTATGAGGATGCTATCAAATCCATTGAGGTAGGAATAAATATAGGGGACAATTTGTATTCAGAAGGTTATGATATACTTGGAACAGGTGAACTTGGAATTGGTAATACTACCACATCTTCTGCGATGCTTAGTATTTTAGCTGGATTAGATGTAAGTATAACATGTGGTAAAGGTGCAGGACTTACAGATGAACAATATGAAAATAAGAAAAATGTAATCTTAAAAGGAATTGAATTGAATAACCCTAACAAAGAAGATCCAATTGATGTATTATCTAAAGTAGGTGGATATGATATTGGGGGAATGTGTGGTCTATACCTATCAGCGGCAAAGAATAAGAAACCTATAGTAATGGATGGTTTTATATCATCTGCTGCAGCGCTATGTGCAATTAAATTAAATCCATTAGTAAAGGATTATATAATTCCTTCTCATTTATCAGAAGAGCCAGGAGCAAAAGCTATGATGGAAGTTTTAGGTTTGAAGCCTATGTTAAATTTAGGGATGAGGCTTGGGGAAGGTTCAGGTTGTCCACTTGCATTTCAAGTAATTGATGCTGCAATTTATACTTTAGAAAATATGGGTACATTTAAAGAAGCATCAATACAAAGTGATGTGTTGGTTAATATAAGAGAAGATTAGGACGTAGGTGATATTTTGATTACATTAGTAACAGGTGGAGCAAGAAGCGGTAAAAGTACTTTTGCCGAAAGTCTATATGAAAATAATTTAGATGTGGTTTATATAGCCACATCTAAAATTTATGATGAAGAAATGGAAGAAAGGATAAGATTGCATAAAATCAGTAGACCTTCTGAATGGAGGACTTATGAAGGAAATTACAATCTACATAATTCTATAGGAAATGAAAAAAATTATCTTTTGGATTGTATTACAGTTTTAACATCAAATATTATGTTTGATATAAGTAAAGACACTGAGCATATAGATTATGAATTGCAAAAGAAAATTGAGGATACAGTATATAATGAACTGAATACATTTATCAAGACTATTAATGAAAAAGGATATAATTTGGTAATGGTAACAAATGAAGTTGGAGATTCTATTGTTCCTGAGCATCACGTATCAAGGGTATTTAGAGATATACAAGGAAGGATAAACCAAAGATTGGCTAAGATATCTGATGAGGTTTATTTGGTATGTTGTGGAATACCAGTGAAGATTAAATGATTAAAGGGCTTATATTAGCATTTCAATTTTTAACTCGGTTACCTATCAATATTGCAATTGATTTTAATGATAAGAATATTAGAAATAGTATTTTTTTCTTTCCTTTAGTTGGGGCTGTTATTGGTGCAATAGGTGGATTTGTTTACTATATATTATCTCCTTTAAATATTGAAATAGCATCGTTTCTAACAATGCTTACTTTAATTATTCTAACTGGAGGGCTTCATATAGACGGTCTTTCAGATACCTTCGATGGTTTTTTATCCAATAGAGATAAGGAAAAGGTATTGGAAATCATGAAGGATAGTAGAATTGGAGCATTTGGAGTATTAAGTATAGTATTTTTATTACTCTTTAAATACATTCTAATAAAAAATACTCCCCACCTACCAATTGGGCTTATTTTGTCCTTAGCAAATAGTAGACTTGTTGTAGGCTATATAATTTCATATAAAAAATGTGCTAGACCTGGTGGTTTAGGAGATTTATTCAACAAAAGCAACCCTAAGAAATTGATAATCTTAAGTAGTTTATTATATATATTTATTTTATTGGTATTTAATAAAGCATACATAATACCATTATTAGCAACGATATTAACTGGAGAAATCATATCCTATATAGCATATAAAAAAATAGGTGGATTAACTGGAGATGTTTATGGTACTATAATTGAAATAGGAGAATGCATTTCTTTATTAACTTATTTGGGGATGATAATTTGGATATAATAATGATACGTCATGGAGAGACGGAAGATAATATACTAAAAATACTTAGTAGAGATGATACGAAGTTATCAGATAGAGGAAAAGAACAAATTAAAAGAACGAGGGAATTATTAAAAAAATTTACTTTCGATAAGGTATACTATAGCCCGCTGGGAAGAACAAAAGAGACTTTGGATATACTAGGATTGGAAGGAAACCCTGATGTTAGAATAAGGGAGATTAATTTTGGTATATTTACAGGATATACATATGATGAACTATTGGAAAGGTATCCTGAAGAGACTAAGCTTTGGTTAGATAACCCAAATACATATAATATACCAGAAGGGGAAAGTTTAAATATAGTATACAATAGGGTTAAAGATTTTCTAGAAGAAAAAGCAAAATTAGATGAAGATATTGTTTTAGTAGTCCATGATGGAATTATAAGATTAGCATTGTGTTGGATATTTGACAATCCAAATCTGTTTTTAAAATTTAAAATAGATAATGGAAGTATAAATATCATATCAATTGAAGATGATTTTAAGTATATAAAAAAATTGAATTACATTTAGTATTTTAAAAAAATATATTTAAACTAAATTAAAGGTGATGTTATGAAACTAAACTTTGAAAAGATTATCAATGATTTAAGTGAAAAGGCAGGGGCAATCTCTTTAGATAATAGCAAATTAAAAGATTTAATTTCCAAGACATTAAAAGTATTGGAAGGTAACAAAGAATTAAATAGTATAATTACTGATATAAAACTATTAGTCCAATTGACTAAAGACTGGATGAGTGGTAAATACAAGGAAATATCTAAAGGTTCAGTAATTATGGTTATAATAAGTTTTCTGTATCTAATAAATCCAATAGATATAATTCCAGATTTCTTAGTAGGTGGATTTTTAGATGATGCTGCTGTGTTCACCTATATACTAAAGAAGATATCAGCTGAATTAGAAACATATAAGGAATGGAAAAGAAATCAAGAAAACATTATAGAAATTGAGATTATAGAAGAAGAAGATTAAATCAATCCAAAGAAAAATTCCACTCGAAAACAAGCAGCAATAATAATACTTAGAACATTCGAGAAATTTTGATAATTATATGAAAGTAGGGGAGGATTTGTTTCAAAATAGCATCGGAGAATTGGCTGCATTAGGTACTGCACTATGCTGGACAATGATAGGAATTGTATTTGAAAGAGCAGGTAAGAAAGTAGGCTCCTTAGCTGTAGGTTATATTAGATTAGTAATTGGATTTTTATTTATTAGTACGTATGCATTATTTACAAGAGGGATGTTTTTACCATTAGATGCCAGTTCAAGTAACTGGATTTGGCTTTCCATTTCAGGTTTTATAGGTTTTTTCCTAGGGGATATGTTTTTATTTCAATCCTATCTTGAAGTTGGGGTGAGAGTCTCATGTTTGATTATGGCATTATCGCCTCCAATAACAGCTATACTTGGATTTATATTTTTAAATGAAAAGTTAAGTGGTTTAAGTATATTGGGAATGATAATCACAATCCTAGGAGTTGCAATAGTTATAATGAGTAAGGATGATGTAGAACATAAAGTAAAGATAAATCATCCTATAAAGGGCTTAACCTATGCTTTTTTGGGTTCTATTGGACAAGCATTAGGACTTATTTTAAGTAAAATTGGAATGGGAGATTATGATGTAATCGCAGCTACACAGATAAGGATAATTGCTGGATTTATAGGATTCAATTTATTGTTCATAATAATGAAGAAATTTAAAGATATAAAGGTGGCGCTTAAAAATAAAGAAGCAATGTTAGACATAACATTTGGAGCTTTTTTCGGACCATTTGTGGGAGTGGTGCTATCCTTAATATCTATTAAATATACGTCAACTGGAGTAGCATCTACTATATCTTCCATAACACCAATAACTATAATACCTTTTTCAATATTTATATTAAAAGAAAAAATAAAACCAAAAGAAATTATTGGGGCATTTGTGACGGTTATTGGAGTGGCAATATTATTTTTGCAATAACAGGGTAAAATAATGACATTATAAATAGAAGGTGAACACATGAAATTTTTTGTACCAATCGTGATAGGAGCAGTAATAGGATATACTACAAATTGGCTTGCAATTAAAATGCTATTTAGACCACATTATGAGAAAAGAATCTTTGGCATAAAAATACCTTTTACACCTGGACTTATTCCAAAGGAAATGGACAGAATAGCAAAGTCTACTGGAGAGGCAATAGCCAGCCATTTAATAACACCAGAAACTATAACAAAGGCTATACAAGGGGAAAGGATGGAGGAAAGCCTTCGTAGTTCTATAGCTTTTAGTATAAATAAACTAATGATAAGTAATATTACGATAAAAGAATTTGTAAATTCATTTGGTGAAGGAAATTATATCAAATTTTTAGAGTACATTGAATCTAAGATAATGGAAAATATAATGAACAGGATAGAGGATGATAGATTTAAGGAGAGCTTAAAAGATGGGTTAAATCATCTTATAAATCAAGAATTCTTAATGCTATTAAATGATGATAGGTCGTTGGAGGAAATAATACCAAATGAAATTACTTTAAGGGTAAAAGATTATATTGCTATAAATAAAAATAAAATTCTAAATTCATTAAAAGAACTCATCTCGAGTCCCAATGTAAAAATTAAAATATTAAAAGCTATAGAAAACATGGCAGAAGAAAAATTGCCTAAACTATTAACTACATTTGTATCACCAAAAATAATATCTGAAAAAGTATATGAAGCTATAGATGTACAATTGAATAATGAAAATACAGGTGACGATTTAGTATTTGCCATCAATGAAATAATAGACAAAATATTAAAAGGTAAGGTCTCTGTATTATCAACAAATATAAATGACAATGTAAGTAGCGAGGAAATAACAAAGCTTTGTAAAAATATAATAATAAATATTTACGGGGAAGATAATAGGGGTAAATTAATAGTAATAGTTGAAGAAAAAATAAAAGAAGAAATCCATGAGATATTGGATAATTTCTGCAACAAGGAAATAAAAGATATAATGAAAAATATTGATAACAAGACTATAGACAGTATAATAAAGTATACTAAGATGTTGGCTCAAAGAATAACAATTGAAAAATTGCCTTCTTTTATAGAGACAATAAATATTGCAAAAATTGTGGAAGACCAAATCAATAGCTTTGAAGTATCCTATGCAGAAGATATAATTATGGATATATCAAGCAAAGAGTTGAAGGCAATCACATGGTTAGGAGCACTTTTAGGTGGACTTATAGGGATTATAACACCGTTAATAAGCTAACAGTTAACAACTAACAGTGAACAGTGAGCAACAAAAAAACACCGAAGCTGTAATTTCGACCGTAGTGGAGAAATCTACTAAACACCGAGGGTGTCATCCCGACTAACGTGGAGGGATCTCCTCTTTTTGCAGTATAATGTCTGCAGGATGTCATCCTGAGTTTAGCAGTATAAGCTTTACTATCGAAGGATCTCCTCTTTTATGACCTATAAAGATGACCATAGATTCTTCGCTGGCTCAGGAATCGATTGTGCATTGTCAACTGTCAATTGTCCATTCTCAATTGTTTTTCGGAGGTGATTCAATGGAAAGAATAATTGAATTAATCAATAAAGAAAACCTAACAAAGGATGAAAGACTAGAGTTATTAGATGAACTCTATTGGGCGGACTGGACTACACTAAGTACAGAATACCCTGATGAACTTAATAAGGTATTTCAATTTTTAAGAAACACAGAATTCAATGAAGAAGAAATATCATTGATAATTAGACTATATAGTAACCCTGACGGGGCTTATGTAGAGGAATTTAGCTATATTATTCAAAAATTATATAATGAAGATAAAATAAAGTTTATGAAAGCACTTCATTTGAATATTGAAGAAGGAGAAAATCTTGCCTATCTATTTAGAAATGATAAGGTGTTTGAAGATGGGGATGCCGAACTACAATCAATATTAGCTACTAAAAAGCTTACTGAGGAAGAAGAAACCTCTGCTAATGCATTTTTTAGAACATATAAAAATGTTTGTAACACCTGAGCTTGAAATTTAGAAGAGGATCTTCTAAAAAATAAAACCTTGGTTTAATCCAAGGTTTTTCTATTGTCTAGTAGCTTTCAGTCCAAATAAGCTCCCTAATAAGCCTAATAACATGCTTAAGATAATTGCAAAAATTCCAATATTAAAAATCATTTCATTAAAAGGTGGTAAAATAATAAAGGGCAATACACCTGTTACATGTGAATATAAATAATTAATTACTACTCCAATCATCCCTATGGATAATAATCCAGCAACAACTGACATTAATATTCCTTCCAATACAAATGGCAATGTAATAAAAACCTCTGGTGCACCTAAAAGCCTTAATGTGTTGATTTCTTCTTTGTTATTATAAATACCCTGTCGTATAATATGAGATGTAATCACAAGAGTAGCAATACTTACCGCTGTTATAATAAATAGGCCAACTATATTCACCAGATTAGATATATTAATCAGTCTATCTAATATTTCCTTATTATCCCTTACAAGTTCAACACCTTTAATATTTTCAATATTCCTTACCATTGAATCTATATTTTCCAAATCTATTTTAACTTCAATATAAGGGCTAAATGGATTATGTTCAAAAAGGCTTATAATTTTAGATTCTTTTCCTAAGATTTCTATCATTTTATCTTTTGCTTCTTCTTCGTTTACACTTATGACATCCTTTACACTTTCAATATTTTTGATTTTTTCTTGAATATCTAAAATCTCTTGAGAATTTAAATTTTCATTATAATAAACACTTATCTCTGCCTCATCTTCAATGGAGTTTATCATATATTTGGTTGTCCAGGAGCCTGAAATTACCATTGAAAGCATAAGAAATATAAAAGCTAAGCTAATTATTGAGAAGATATTTGATAACAAATTTAGTTTAAAAATTGTTTTAATTTCATTTAAAAAATATGTAGTATTTTTAAACAAAACTTTCATAATATGCCTCCTCTACAGTCATAGTGCCTTCTTTTATCCTAATTCTTTTGCATTCTTTAGCATCTTCAATAAGGTGAGTAGCATGGGTAGTAATGATAACAGAGGTATTTTCATCTCTAAATGAATTAAACAAGTCCAATATATTTAATGAATTTTCTTTATCCAAATTACCTGTAGGCTCATCTGCGATTATCAGTTTTGGTTTTCTTGCTACAGCTCTTGCTATAGCAACTCTTTGTCTTTCACCATAGGAAAGATTATCCACCAATGATAGAGTTTTATGATGCAAGCCAACCCTATCAATTGCAGTAATGGCAATAGACTTCATTTCAATATTAGAAAAATTTAAAAACCTCATACCAATAACAACGTTCTCTAGCACAGTCCTACCAGTCAATAATTTAAAATCCTGGAAGACAGGACCAATTAATCTTCTAAGTTTTCTAATACCTGAAGCATTATTGTTGTTAATCGCTTGTCCCAAAACATCCAATGAGCCGGAAGTTGGATATTCCATGCCCATTAAAAGTTTTAAGAAACTTGTTTTACCTGAACCACTTGGACCAGTGATATAAACTACTTCACCAGGTCCTATCTCCACATTTATATTCTTTAATCCAATAGTGCCATCTGGATATTTTAAATAGACATCATTTGCTTTTATCAAAGCTCTTCCCCCTTGATTTAGAAAAATACTGGTGTAATATAAAGTTCTAAGCTTTTATCCTTAATCTCAATAGATTTAATTTTGTTTTTATCCAAAAGACTTTTGAAATTCATTATTAGATAGCCATTTTTAAATAATTCTTCAATGGATGCCTGTTCTAAAGTCAACCCCATATATTTACCATCCACTACTTTTAGCTTTATGGTATGTGGATCAACTATTTCAAATGTTCCTGCCATATATAAGTTTAATTCTGGCATATACAATTCTATTCTTTCTTTTGTAAATATTAAATCAAAATCAGCAGGGAATTTATAAGCCTTCAATATATTTCTTAACTCATCTTCATAGATAACTCCCTTTATATTAGGTAGGGAAATTGAAATATCCATAACATCCTCGGGTAAGTTACCATCCTCAATCATCTTGACAAAGGTATTGATTGTCTCCGAGAATATTGGTTTAATCTCATGGAATGACATTTCCAGCCTCCTTAAATAATCTTCATATTTGGACTGCTCTTCTTTCAATGATGATAGTCTCCTTTCCAAATCATCCTTTAACGCAAATTTCTTATCTAGAGCATCTTTCAATTCCTTTTGTCTAATTTCGTAATCCTCTAAGGTACTATTTAAGTTTTTCTTCTCTTCAACGAGTTTTTCTTTTCCTTCTTCTATAGTATTCAATAGATTTTCAGTATTTCTAGATATATCCCTGATGGCATTAATTCTTTTTAACAAAGTTCCAAGACTATCGGAGCTTAATACAAGCTCAAGAAAAGATGTGGAGCCATTTCTTTGGTAGGATTTTAAAACCTCCTCCATTATGTTTAGATTACTTTCATACTTAATTGTTTCGTCTTTTATTCTATCTTCAATATCAGTTATATTTATCTTTAAGCTTTCCATTGCAAGTATAATCGATTTTTCTCTTTCTTCCATTTCCATAATATCCTGAAGTACTAGAAATAGTTCCTCTAATATTTTCTTTTCTTCATCAGATAATTCGACAATGCTATTCTGAACCTCTGAAACAGACTCCTCATTAGAAGGTTGGGAGTAGCTGTATATGCTAAATGGAACAATGATTATAGCTATTATTAGAATGATAGACAAAAACCGTTTCACCCAACTTCCCCCCTTATTTTAGCTAACAGTTAACAAATAACAAATAACAAATAACAAATAACAAATAACAAATAACAAATAACAAATAACAATTAACAATTAACAGTGAACAGTGAACAACAAAAAGCAGGATAAGTACTGCAGGGTGTCATTCTGAGACGGACAGGATAAACCTAACTATCGAAGAATCTCCTCTTTTAAGACCCTTAGGAATGACCCTAATAATTGTTCATTGTTAATTGTTAATCGTTAATTGTCTAGCTATCTCTGCTCCCAACTTTACATTATTATAAACCAACTGAATATTTGCCTCTAGGCTTCTTCCTTCGGTAATTTTCTGAATCTTATCCAATAAATAAGGTGTGATTTCTTTTCCCTTGATACCCAACCTATCAGCCTCATGGATAGCTTCATCAATAGCTTTATGAATTACATGCTTATCCATAGTATATTCAAGTGGAATAGGATTTGCAATTACAGTTCCGCCTGTAAATCCAATACTTTCCTTTGCTTTTAACATATTAGCAATTTCCAATGGAGAGTCCATTCGATAATTTACTTTAAATCCACTTTCTCTAGTGTAAAATGCAGGCAATTCTTCAGTTTGATACCCTATTACTGGAACACCTTTCGTTTCCAAATACTCTAAGGTTAATCCTAAGTCTAATATTGATTTAGCTCCAGCACATACAACAGCTACATTAGTATTTGCAAGCTCCTCTAAATCTGCAGAAATATCCATAGTAGTTTCAGCACCTCTGTGTACTCCACCGATTCCTCCTGTTGCAAATACTTTAATTCCTGCTAGATTTGCTATTATCATTGTAGCAGCAACAGTGGTAGCCCCATCTTCCTTTCTAGCTACCAATACTGGTATATCTCTTCTACTTGCTTTTGTAACTTTAAGCCCTTTCTTACCCAAATAATCTATTTCTTCAGGGGTTATACCTACTGTAAGTTTGCCTCCTATAATTGCAATAGTAGCAGGTATTGCACCATTTTCCCTAACGATTTTTTCAACATTTAGTGCGGTCTCTACATTTTTTGGATAGGGCATGCCATGAGATATGATAGTGGATTCCAATGCTACTACAGGTCTTTTATCATCCAATGCTTTTTTAACCTCAGGTGCAATAACTAAAATATTATTTAAATCCATAAAAATTACCTCCAATTTATCATTAATTATTCTCTATATAACGAATAGAAAAGTTCTGCTTTTAATTTTTCAATATTATTGAACTGTTTTGACCTCAATGAGTTTCATATAGGAAACTAGTGTTAGATGGTGTTTTTCCGTCTAATACTTAGTTGAACTAATCCTTTAGGACAAAAGGTTTCATTAATTAAAAATAATGCTTCGATAAAACCCTTTTAATATTTACTACCGAAATATCTTTGCTTACAGTTAATGGAGATCCTACACAAATACTAGACGCAGCAAGGCCTGCTTTTGCACAATTTTCGATATTATTATTTTTTAAATATGACCAGATAACACCAGCTAAAAAACTATCTCCAGCACCGGTGGTACTAACTATTTTTGAATAAAATGGTGGAAGCTTTCCATGTGTTGTGCCATCCGAATAATATACTCCATTACCCCCTAGAGATATAAAAAGCCACTTTACACCTCTATTATGTATAATAGTTGTAGCTTTCTCTAGATCTTTATCATCTTTAATTTTCATATTTGATAAAATTTCAGCTTCAATTATATTGGGCTTTAGGGTATGTATATTACGTATAGAACTTTTAATTCTTTCAGTTTTACTAGCGGATACAGTATCCATAAACAATGGGACAGTACAATTATCCATTAGAAATTTTAGAGAATCTTCAGGGATATTTGTGTCTACTACACAAAGACTAGATTTATTTATTATATTTAGTTTGCCATTTAAGTAATTTGGGGTAATATGATTATATATATCCATATCTGAAAGGGCTACATACATTTCACCATTTTTATCATTGATACAGAGGTAGGAGGAAGTCCTTTCATTTTGAATAATTTTTGAATGTAAAAGACTAATGTTTTTTTCACTACAGTCTTTTTGAATTTCATAAGCATATGTATCATTACCGAGTACAGTAATAAATTCTGTTTTTATATCTAATTTACTTAAGTTCTCTGCAATATTTCTAGCAACACCACCTAATGTGAGGGTAGTTTCCCCTGGATTTGAATCATTATGGATTAAATTGTTGAATGGAGTGCCAATGATATCAATATTCGCTCCTCCAATTACAGATACATAGTTATACATAAATTATCCTCCATTTCATTCTAATCCTAATTTACCTTATTTACCTGAAATTATCAATAAGAACTGGTGAATTGATAATTTTGAGAAAGCTTTTTATGGCATTTTATCGTATAATTAAAATAATACTAAAGCGAGGAGTGTGTTTAGTGGAAAGAGAATTAATCAATTGCATAAGTTATATTAGCGAATTAAATATAGAAGAACACAAAAGATTGAACGTAGGAGTAGAAATACAAGATTTTACTGAACCAAATTTAACAGATAAAGAAATAAACAGTTTAATTCAAAGATATAAGGAATTGTTTAGAGACTTCAAAAATATTAAATCATTACATGGCCCTTTTTTAGATTTAAAACCATCAAGTCCTGATTTGGAGATTAGAAAAGTTAGCCAAAAAAGATATCTAAGGGCTTTTATGATAGCCAAGGAATTGGATGTAGATTATCTAATATTCCACAGTCAAATTAACCCTTATTTAAATGAGACAAATATCAAAGGTTTAAATGTCAATCAAAACAGAGAATTTTGGGAAGAGATTGTGAAAGTTGTAAATTTTAAAGGAACTATTCTAATAGAAAATATATTTGAAGAAACCCCAATGATGATAAAAGAACTTATAGAAGCAATAAACTTACCAAATTTGAAAATCAACCTAGATATAGGGCATGCAAAACTAGGTTCTGTACCTATTGAAAATTGGATAAAAGAGCTTGCAAATCATATTGGTTATATCCATCTTCATACTAATAATGGTAAAAGTGATGAACATCTAAAACCTGCAAAAGAAGAAATTGAGGCTATATTAGATTTGTTGGATAAATACAATATTGATTGTCCAATATCACTAGAATACAAAGTTGATAATTTAAGTAAAGAAGTAGAATTATTTAATAAGGAGTGACATAATGGCAGCTGAAAATCAGAGATACAAAGGAATTATAGCCGTTATCATAGCATCTTTGTTATGGAGTACAGGCGGAATTTTTATTAAAATGATAGATTGGAATCCAGTGGCAATATCAGGCAGCAGAAGCCTGATAGCTGCTTTGGTATTGTTAGCTTATAATAAAAAACCTAAAATAACTAAATCAAAGCCTCAAATATATGGTGCTATATCCTATGCATTAACCGTAATCATTTTCGTAATAGCAAACAAATTAACAACTGCAGCTAATGTAATCCTATTACAATATACAGCACCTATATTTGTAGCGATACTTGGAATTAAATTCTTAAAAGAAAAAATCCATTGGTATGATATAATTGCAATAGTTGTTGTCTTTTCGGGAATGATATTATTTTTCATAGATAATGTAAGTACTGGAAACCTTATTGGCAATATATTGGGTGTATTATCTGGCTTAACATTAGCGTGTACGACAATTGCTCTTAAGTTACATAAAGATGAATCTGCAATAGATACAACATTGATTGGAAATTTAATAACATTTATAGTATCAATACCATTTATTCTAATGTCTATGCCTAGTTTAAAAAGCATCATCGTCATAATCATAATGGGGGTATTTCAACTTGGTATTTCCTATATATTCTATACATACGCTATAGAGAGGTTAACTGCCTTAGAAGCAATACTTATTACTGTAATAGAACCTTTATTAAATCCAGTATGGGTTTATATATTTGATGGAGAAAAGCCAGGAAAGTTCGCTATTTTAGGGGGAATAATAGTAATTATAGCAGTAGTTACTCGAAGTATCTATATATCTAAACTCGGGGATAAACTTGATGCTAAATCCTAGTGGAGAGGTTCAATCCCCTGTAATACATAGTGTAGGGCTTCCGCTGCCAATAATTCGTAGTGGAAGGCTTTCATCACTGATAATTCGTAGTGGAAGGGTTCCATCCCTTCCAGCAAGGAGGACATAAAATGTATGATGATTTTCCTGATATAGAAGAAATGCATCAAATGCTAGATGAAATAGCAGAAGAAATCCCTCAAGAATTTTTTGAGGGTTTAAATGAAGGCATAGTACTTTTACCTAGATATAAATTACATCCTGAGAGTAGGTCTAGTGATAGGCTATATATCATGGGAGAATATAGAAAAAGTATTACGGGAAGGAATATAGCTATATATTACGGTTCTTTTGAAAGAGTACATTATGGAATATCTAAAGAAAAATTACGTCAAATATTAAAGGATACTCTGTTACACGAATTCACCCACCATTTGGAATCATTAGCAGGGGAACGAGGACTCGAAATAAAAGATGCTGAAAGATTAAGAAGGTATAGAAATAAAGAATGACATTAGCAGACTAGTTCAGTACAATCACTCACCACTGATATATATATACCATATAATGTAATGAACAAAATATATGGTGGTGAAAATTATGAATGAAAATAGTTGTATAACCCTTGGAATGAAAGCACCTGACTTTACAGCCATGTCTACCTTTGGACCATTAAAACTTTCAGATTATACAGGTAGATGGGTAGTATTGTTTTCCCATCCTGGGGACTTTACTCCTGTCTGAACCACTGAATTTATTGCTTTTGCACAGCAATATTATTCTTTCGTGGAAAGAAATGCACAATTAATTGGGCTAAGCGTAGATAGCAACCCCTCTCATCTAGCCTGGGTTTATAATATTTATCAACATACTGGAATTCATATTCCATTTCCAATAGTATCCGATAGGGATATGAGTATATCTAGGATGTATGGTATGATTGCCCCAAATGTAAGTACAAGTACAACTGTAAGAAATGTATTTATTATTGATGATAAGCAAATAGTACGGGCAATACTAGTTTACCCATTGACCAATGGAAGATATATTCCAGAGATTGTAAGACTACTAACTGCGCTTCAAACTACTGATAGGGAAAAAGTAGCTACTCCAGCAGACTGGTTCCCAGGTCAACCTGTAATAGTTCCAGCACCTCAAACCTATGAGGAGCTTTTAAGAAGAGCAAGTGGTGAAGAAGGATATAATTGTATGGATTGGTATTTGTGTTATAAGAATATATGATTATAGGACTAATCCAAACTGGGTTAGTCCTATTTTAGGTTTAAAAAAATATTTTTTCATTCTGTTTTAGAATTCTTTTTTTTAGCTCTATTTACCAAGCTTCTTACCATGGTTCCATCAGTTTTTTCTTCATCAGTTAATTTAGCATCAAATTCATTTGCTATCTCTAATTTCAATTGTTCTAAAGCCTTCTTAGCTTTTGTATCTGGTAAATCTTTCATTAAATATCACCTCATAGTTATTTATATATTATTCTGCTCAGTTAATAAATTTTGATGCTAGTAAATTAATGAAATATGTGCATATTGTAAGATTTTTAAGTTAAGAATGAAATTGGGTATAAATATATAGTAATAATAATCTAAGGAGAAAAGTATGTCAATTTTAGATAAAATTATTAAATTATCAAATAAATATGAGGAACATGTAATCAATCTTAGAAGGAAGATTCACCAAAATCCTGAGCTAAGTTTCGACGAATATGGTACAAGGGAATTGATAATAAATGAATTAGAAAAACTTGGGATTGAGTATGAAAGGGGAATTGCAGGCACTGGAATCCTAGCAACTCTTTATGGCAAAGAAGAAGGGAAAGTACTTTTACTTAGGGCTGAAATGGATGCTCTACCAATTGAGGAAGATATTGAAATAGATTTTAAATCTGTTAACAAGGGTGTGATGCATGCTTGTGGTCATGATGTACATATAGCAAATCTACTGGGCGTTGCAAAAATCCTTTCTGACTTAAAGGAAGAATTTAATGGAACAATTAAATTTATGTTTCAACCTGGAGAGGAAAAGGGTGGTGGAGGCAGAAAGATGATTGCTGAAGGAATCCTCCAAAATCCTAAAGTTGATGCTGCCATTGCATTGCATATTATGCCAATAAGACAAGGTGAAATACTTATATCTAACAGTAATATCACTGCTTATTCTGATGGTTTTACTATAAAAGTATATGGCAAAAGTGCCCATACATCAAAACCACAAGATGGTGTTGATGCAATAAATATAGCAGGAAATATAATAGTATCATTAAACTCTATAATCTCAAAACATTTAGACCCTAGAGATGCAGCAACATTTTCCATAGGTAAGATTAAAGGGGGAACCTCAAATAATATAGTTCCAGATTACGTCGAATTAAGTGGAATGATTAGAGCAACAACAAAAGAATCAAGGAATATAATTAGAGGAAAATCGGAGTCCATTTCTAAGGGGATAGCAAATACCTTTGGTGGAGATTGTAGCTTTGAAATTCGTGAAGGTTATCCATCTATTTTTAATGATGAAGTGTTAACTGAGTTCATTAGAAATAGTTTTAGAACTAATTATTTAGAAATGATAAAGGATATAGATGAAAAGATTTATAAAGAGAATGATATAAACAAATATATTATAAATCATAAACCATTATTAACCGCAGATGATTTTGGATATATCTCAAATATAGTACCCTCCACGTATTATATGGTTGGTACAGGAGACTTTGCCCCAGGTCATAGTCCTAAATTTTTTGTTGATGAGAAATATATAAAACTTTGCACCAGGACAATGGCTTTGGCTGCCTTGGAGTATTTGAATGATGGTAAATCGTAATAAGTGATTTCAATATTAATCTATGCTATAATTATAAAAACAACTAAATGTTTCATTATCAAGAATAGGTGAGAGGATTAGCTCAATGACCCTATACCAACCTACATAAGATGTAAGGTGGTCCAGCTAATATAGATAAGGAGGTGGAAAAGATACATTGTCTTCTTATTATTGATAAGAAGATTTTTTGCTTTTAAATATGGCTTACAATGATGTCATCCCGACCGCAGTGGAGGGATCTACGCTTTTAAAAGGAGGATTTAAAGATTTAAAAGGACCTATCGGTCCATATAGACTGGATAGATATATCTTGGAAGCATTTATGATTCAAGGATTCAGTTTTGATAAGAAGAGGAGTCAATATATAAGATATGTATTTGGGATATTTGATGAATAATTTTGTAGAAAAGAAGGATTTTTTGAAAATACGTAGAAGTTATAATAAGGTACATTTATAATAAGTGATTTTGGAGTTATTCAAATAATAAAAAGCATGATAGAGTCGTGAGGCAACTTTGACAAGTTTATGCTAATGTAGGACATATACAGATAAGAGAAGATATAATTACCAAAGGTAAGGTTACTGACGTTTTGAAGGGTAGATTATAACTTGGTTGATTATTATTAATATCTTTAAGACAAAGGAGAGAAATAATGAGAGTTTTTTTAGGTAAGTTTAGCAATAAATATCCTGAACAGATAGAAAAGAAGTATTATGCAGCAGGAAAAAAGGGAAATCCATGGTATGGGGGACTGGAACCAGGGGATTATGTCTTTGTGTCCTACTTAGGGAAAATAGTTGCTCTTTGGATAGCTACAGAATATACAGAAATTCCAAATGCAGTAAGTTCAAAGGAATTAGGAGTATTAAAATTTAAAGAAATAAAAACATATGAAGATGTAAGTACTGTTAATGATTTCACTATGTATAAGCATTTTATACATGATTTAAATCTAGTTAATAAAGTGACTAAGAGTGTTAAAAATTTAGGATTCATACCAATATTAACAAGGAAAAATTGTCCAGAACCTCAAGATATAGATTTTAAATCAGGAACTATAAACATATATGTAGCTACAAAAG
>JAPXKQ010000016.1:0-38698 GCA_033809995.1 Tissierellaceae bacterium | reverse complement strand
ACTACACAATTTTTATCATAATTGTGCGGCAAATAATCACTTTCTTCTCTTGAATCAAAGGCAAATTGAAGGACTTTCATCCCAGGATATCCTGTTTCCTTAATAAGTCTAACTACATCTTCTGTCAGAAACCCTAAATCCTCAGCTATAATATTTAATTCCCCTAACTCATCCTTGATTTTATTAAACAGTTTAAGACCTGGACCCTTTGTCCATTTTCCATTCACGGCAGTTTCTGAACCATATTTAACTTCCCAGTATGATTCAAATCCCCTAAAATGGTCAATCCTTACAATATCAAATAATTTAAAACTATGCCTTATTCTCTTAATCCACCAATTATATCCTTGTTGTTCAAGGGCTTCCCAATTGTATATTGGATTACCCCATAATTGACCATTTTCGGAAAAGTAATCAGGAGGACATCCTGCAACAGTTATAGGCAGTAATGATTTATTTAAATTAAATATACTTGGATTTCCCCAAACATCCGAGCTATCTTCCGCAACGTAAATCGGTAAATCTCCAATTATATTGATTCCTTTTTCATTAGCATATTTCTTTAATTTTAACCATTGTTTTAAGAAAAAATATTGTGTGAAAACCCAGAAAAAAATCTCATCTTGATTTGTTTTCTCAAAATCCAAGACTTCATTGGATTTAAAATCTCTCAATGACTTGTTCCAATGTAACCAAGATATATTGTTGTTTTTAGCTTTAATGGACATAAATAGAGCAAAATCTCTTAGCCAATCCTGGTGTTCTAAATAAAAATCCCTTAACTCCTTTGATAAATTTTCTTTAGCTCTGCCATATGCGATTCTAAAGAGTTTCATTTTGTTTTCGTAAAGTAGTCCATAATCAACACATTCTGGATTTTTTCCTAAGTCTAAATTATTTATTTCATCTTCTCCTAAGTATCCTAAGTCTATTAATTCATCTAAGTCAATAAAATATGGATTACCAGCAAAGGCAGAAAAACATTGATATGGAGAATCACCATAGCCTGTAACCCCCAAAGGTAATATCTGCCAGTTTTTCTGTTGTGCTTTTTCTAGAAAATCAACAAAATTATATGCTTCCTTACCAAAGTCACCTATTCCATATTTACCTGGTAATGAAGAAATATGCATTAAAATTCCACTAGATCTCAAACAAATCCCCCCCTTTCTTTTATTAGTGCAACCGTTTGCCTTACTTTTATATTATCACAAATAAAAAAAATGTAAACAATATAATGAAAAAAATCCTTCCTATTTTGGTATCTTGACACCAAATAGGAAGAATTTTTTATGCTTCTTTTAATTTCCTATTTTTCTCTATTGTCAATTTTGGTACCCTACCTATCAATATCCATCTAGCTTCAAATAAAGCTATTATATAGCAAGTACCCATTGTCATTATCCATCCTAATGAATAAATTAAGAGAAATGAACTCAATCTTCCATAACCTATCCATTGTGGGAAATTTCCCATAAGTTTTTGCTTTATAAATTCTAAGATCATAGGGTGAGCAAAATACACTCCTAAAGAATAAGTCCCGAAGGATTTCAAAAGTCTTACGTATATATTGTCAATATTCATTATCTTTCTAGTAATCCATACTAATATAGTGAATGTCATTAGACCATATATCATATTCATCGGTCTAATAGATCCATATTTTTCGAACCCACTCATATTATTGTTTGAATATATGCTTAAATAGACTTCACCTAAAAATATTATTGTGGATAAGATATATAAAATGCCTATTTGTTTTATGTATTTGTTCACAATCTCAACAAACTTTTCGTAATTATATGCTATAATACCCCCAGTTAAAAAGTAATAGAACCATCCTAGGGCTGTTTTCCAATAATATTCATCTATAAATTTCATTAAAGCTATATTAGTATGTTGTCTAAAGTAAAACTCATATATGAGTAGGATTCCTTGAAGGATTGCTATACCTACAAATGTTCTTATAGGTTTTTTCATCATCGATTTTGATAAGTATTTAATGAATAATGGAAATAGAATATAAAATTGTACAATAAGAAATATAAAGTATAAATGGGAAAATGTCTTACCTAATAATATATCCTTAATTAAACCCATCCCCCAATTTTCACCAATGGGTATTTTATAAATATAATTTTTAAAGAAGAAATATCCTATAGACCAAATGGTATAAGGAATTATTAAATAAACTGCCTTCTTCTTATAAAATCTCTTAGGATCAAATTCACTAGGAGTTCTATAGTTATAAAAAAGTACAAATCCAGATATCATCATGAAAACTGGGGTCCCAAATCTAAAAAACTGATTTAAAAATGTACTAATATGCATTACTTTGCTATTAAATTCAGAATATAAGGCAAATCCTCCTGTTGCATGTATAGTAAATATCCCAAAGGCAGCTATTGCTCTCATATAATATAGCTCCATTACTTGCTGCCTCTTCTTCATATGCATCAAATCCTTTCTATATCAATTCACAATTCACAGTTCACAGTTCACAATTAAAGTCGTTAGCGGTCATTCTGAATCAAATGAGGGTTCTCTACTTTATTTGATAATCATAATACTATGGGAATGCTTCGCAAAACTCAGCATGACGCTAGCAGTAATTTCTGACCTTTTTTTGTTGTTCACTGTTTCTTACCTCTGGCTTTTAAACATTATACCATAATAACAAAAAGAAAAAAGCATTAGAGACTGATATGCTGCCCCTAATGCCCTAACGCTTTAAGTTTATCCTTCTAAATATGCTTTTCTTACTTTATCGTCCTTTAACATTTCCCTTGCATTGCCTTCTGCTTCTATCTCACCATTTCTTATGATGTAAGCCCTATGGCTTACGTTTAAGGCAAGATTAGCATTTTGTTCTACTAATAATACAGTAGTTCCAGTTTCATTTATATTGTTAATAATATCAAAGATTTCCTTTACTATTATAGGAGCTAGACCCATAGATGGCTCATCTAATAGCAATAGCTTTGGTCTAGACATCAATGCCCTACCTATTGCAAGCATTTGCTGCTCCCCACCTGATAATGTCCCCGCAAGCTGTTCTTTTCTTTTTTCAAGTATTGGAAATAGTGAGAATATCTTCTCATAGTCATTATTTAATTCTTTATCATTACGGATAAAAGCACCCATTTCAAGATTTTCCATTACAGTCATTTTAGGAAATACTCTTCTACCTTCAGGTACATGGGATATTCCAAGCTTAACTAAATCTGTCGCCTTTAGGTTGTTTATTGACTCTCCATTAAATTTAATCTCACCACTTTCAGGTTTGAGTAGCCCAGAAATAGTCTTTAATGTAGTACTTTTCCCTGCTCCATTTGCACCAACTAATGTAACTATTTCCCCCTCATTAATCTTTAGATTGAGATTTTTAAGTGCATGAATTGCCCCATAGTATACATTTACATTTTTAAGCTCTAACATCTATACTACCTCCTGCCCAAGGTATGCTGTTATAACTCTTTTATTCTTTTGTATTTCTTCTGGTGTTCCGCTTGCAACTAAATTACCATAATCAAATACAAAGATTCTTTCACAAATATTCATTACAACGGACATATCATGCTCTATCAATATAATTGTAAGTTGATATTCATTTCTAATCCAAGAAATAAGTTCCTTCAGTTCTTTTGTTTCTTTAGCATTCATCCCTGCAGCAGGCTCATCTAACAATAAAAGCATAGGCTTAGCAGCTAAAGCCCTTGCTATTTCCAATCTCCTTTGATCTCCGTAGGGTAGATTTTTTGCAAGTTCATCCTTTTTATTGAGTAAATTAAATTTGTCTAATAGGGTATTTGCTTCCTTTAAGGCATCTTTACTTGAAACTGTTCTTTTAAAAAGTCCACTATGAAAGCCCAAAAGTACATTGTCCAATACAGATATATTTTGAAATAATCTTATATTTTGAAATGTCCTGGAAATTCCATAATAAGCAACTTTATGTGGTCTTAAATCTTTGGTTGTTACTTTTCTTTTTAAATCGTACTCTATTTCCCCTGACGTAGGAGCATATATTCCAGTTAAAAGATTGAAAAAGGTGGTTTTCCCTGCGCCATTTGGTCCAATAAGTCCGATGATTTCCCCCGTTTCAATATTTAAACTAACGTCCGTTACTGCTTTAATTCCCCCAAAGTTTTTAGTTAGATTAGTTACTTTTAACACTGACACTACGGAAAACCTCCTTTCTTGACCTTTTTAGGAATTTATTTTGCATATTCCTTTTCCCTACAAGTCCAGTTGGTTTATATACCATTATTAAAAATAGAATTAATGAATAAATTACCATTCTAAGTTCAGGAATACCTTGTAAAAGCAGAGATATAATTGAAAGTGCAATTGCTCCAACAATTGAACCCGCTATACTGCCCATACCGCCAAATACAACAATTACAAGTATATCAATAGATTTCATAAACCCAAAGGAATCAGGCTTTATAAAATAGAAATAATTTGCGTATAAAGAGCCAGCAATACCTGCAAAAAATGCTCCTATAGCAAAGGCAAGTACCTTATATAAAGTTAAGTTTACACCCATAGCCTCTGCTGCTATTTCGTCCTCTCTTATGGCTATACAAGCCCTTCCATGGTAGGAGTTAATGAAATAATGAATAATTAAAACTGTAGCAACTGTCATTGTAAAAATCCAAGTCCAATTTGTATATTGTGGTATATCATTGAATCCAATAGCTCCACCAATATAATCAGTATTTAGTGCTAAAATCCTAATTATTTCTCCAAATCCAAGGGTTGCTATTGCTAAATAATCTCCTTTTAGCCTAAGAGTCGGAATTCCTATTAATATTCCTGCAAATGCTGCAACAATACCTGAAATAATTAAAGCAACAGCAAATGGTAATCCCAATTTTGCTGTAATAATAGCAGAAGTATATGCACCTATTGACATAAAAGCAGCATGTCCAAGTGAAAACTGTCCCGTAAAACCCGTTATAAGATTTAAGCCCAGAGCCAAGATTATATTAATTCCAATTAAAAATATATTAAGTTGCAGATAAGAATCTATAATTCCGCTGCCTATAAGGTATTGACCTATTAGATAAGTCCCTAGTATTCCTATTGATATAATTATGTTTTTCTTCATACTGCCACCTCCTATACCTTTTCCTTAACTGTCTTACCTAAAAGTCCATTGGGCTTAATAAGAAGTACTAAAATCAATATGCCAAATGCCACTGCATCCTTGAATATGGAACCACCATATGCACTTACAACCGTTTCAGTCATTCCTAAGAAAAATCCTCCAAATACAGCTCCTGGGATTATGCCAATTCCACCTAAAACTGCTGCAACAAATGCTTTTAGTCCAGGGGTTACTCCCATTAGTGGATTTATGGTGTTGTAATAAACACCTACTAATACTCCAGCAGCTCCAGCCAATGCTGAACCTATTGCAAATGTATAGGATATTATCTTGTTGACATCGACTCCCATTAATTCTGCTGCTTCTTTATCTTGTGCTACTGCCCTCATTGCCTTACCTAATTTTGTTTTTTGAACAATATATTGCAAAAGTAACATTAACAAAACCGTGATTGCTACTATGTAAATGCTTTTCTGGTCAAGAATTATCTTTCCATCAAGTAAATTGATACTCTTTCTCTTCAATACTTCTGGGAAAGTTCTAGTCTGTGGGCTTACGAAGTACATCATAGTATATTGTAAAAACAACGATACACTGATAGCTGTTATTAGCGCTGATATTCTAGTTGAATTTCGTATTGGCTTATAAGCAACTTTCTCTACAATCATACCTAGGATACTGCATCCTACCATGGATATTAATAGAGATGGTATAAATCCTAAGTTTAAAAAGGCTGTAAGAGCAAAGCCAATATAAGCTCCCACCATGTAAATCTCTCCATGGGCAAAGTTTATTAAATTGATAATTCCATATACCATCGTATAACCTAAGGCTATGAGTGCATAAATACTGCCTAATGATAACCCATTTATTAATTGTTGTACAAGTTGTTCCATTTTTAATACTTCCTTTCAATAAACGGGCAGGCATGGAAACCTGCCCCTACTATTTTCAGATTTTATTTAGGATCCAATTTCTTTAAGAATGTTGGTTCTCCATCTTTCACTTCAATTATAGTAACTGATTTAACTGGGTTGTGTTTCTCGTCAACTGATAATGTTCCAGTAACACCCTTGAAATCTTTTGTTTGTGCTAAAGCATCTTTTAGTTTTTCTGAATTTGCCTCTCCAGCTCTCTCAAGACCATCTTTTAAGAAATAAGCCAAATCATATCCTAAAGCATTGAAGGCATCTGGGTCTTTTCCATATTTAGCCTTGAAGTTTTCTTTAAACTTAACTACTTCCTGTGAATCATCCAATGATGAATAGTGACTTGAATAATACACTTTATTAAGTGCTTCCTTACCTGCAATTTCAATTAATTTAGGTGATTCATAACCGTCTCCTCCAAGGATTGGTACATTTAATCCTAATTCTCTAGCTTGTCTAACAATTAATCCAACCTCTTCATAATATCCTGGTACGAATAATACATCTGGGTTTTGACCTTTGATATTTGTTAAAACAGCTTTAAAGTCAGTATCCTTTGATTGATAAGCCTCTTCCGTTAAAACTTTCCCACCTAAATTAGTAAAAGTCTCTTTAAAGTTTTTTGACAATCCCTTTGCATAATCACTTGTTGAATCAGCTAATATGGCTGCATTTTTTAAACCTAAGTCGTTAAATGCGAATCCTGCCATCATAATGCCTTGGAAGGAATCATTAAAACAAGTCTTAAATATATATTCTCTTACATTGCCATTGCTATCTACCGTTATATCATCTGTAGTAGCAGAACCAGAGATTAGAGGAATTTTATTTTGCATAGCTGCTGGTGTTGCTGCTTTTGTATTCCCAGAAAGCGCAGGTCCCAATAATGCTACAACATTATCTCTTGTAGCTAATTTTGCCGAAACATTTGCTGCCTCAGTATCTTCTGATTTATTATCTACCTTAATTGCCTCAATTTCTTTTCCAAGTACACCGCCACTTTTATTTATTTCTTCTAAACCTAGTTCAATACCCTCCGTCAATCCTTGTCCATATGTAGCTACGCTACCAGACAACTCAAAATTTAAACCAACCTTGATTGTATCTGAACTTCCATTGCTATTGCCACTATTTGCGGATGAGGATTTACATCCTGAAAGCATTCCTAATACTAAAACCATTGACATAAATACCAATAAAACTTTTTTCATGTTAACACTCCAATCTGTGATTTTTATTTTGCTTTATAGAGGTAGGCCCAACCTCCTAAAATTTACACTAAAAAAGCCTCTATATGTATATAAATACATATAGAGGCTCATTATAAGCGGTACCACTCTACTTTATAATTATCTCACGATAATTCAACTCATCAGGTTCCTATGTAATAGTACACATAAACCCTTGCCTTGTAACGGGGCATTCCGTTATAACTTACTTGGTTCAGTTATAAAACTCTGAAGTGATCGTTCCCTATCTAATCCATACTGGCTCTCACCAACCCCAGCTCTCTTTGATGTATTAATCGATAGTTCACCCTTCATCATGGTCTTTTTAAATCTTTTGAATTTTTAAACTTATTAAATAATATAGCACCAATTTTAATGCTTGTCAACACTAAATTGAAATTTATTTTTTAAAAATAATCAATAAAAAAACAATTTGTAATAATTAGTGCATTTACAAATTGTTTGATATAGGGTATAAATTGCGTATTTACTATGTTTTGTTTTCTATTGTCATATT
Organism: Tissierellaceae bacterium; assembly: GCA_033809995.1. GTDB lineage: Bacteria > Bacillota > Clostridia > Tissierellales > Tissierellaceae > Paratissierella. Next base: position 30,910 of record JAPXKQ010000016.1, on the reverse strand, counting down.
GAAGATAAAATTGAAAACATTTTCCTTACCATATTTTGAAATATATTATAGAGTTACATTCCAATTTTCTGATAATTTAGGGTCATTAGTGACTGCATCCAATGACCCTAAACCTTATAGTAAATCCTTTAAAACTTCTATATCTTTTATCAATATCTTTCTATTACCTATAAAATCAATATAGCCCCTATCCTTAAATTGATTTAATTTTCTAGTCATAGTCTCTCTAGAGATACCTGCATAGCTTCCCATTTCTTCCCTGTTAATTGAAAGATTAAGCAATGTTCCTTTATCCGTTTCCTTACCAAAATCGTGTATTAATTGTAGAAGTAGACTAGCTACTTTAGAATCTGCACTATTCGATGATAATCTATCTACCAAATCCTCAGCCCATCTTATCCTTTCATATGCCTTTTCCAATATTTTTAATGTTATTGTTGGATTTTTGATAGCAATCTCATCAAATTTATCCTTGGATAATGTACTTATTATTGTATCTTCTAATGCGACTCCATTGTATTTATATTCATCTTTCTTTAGTAGATTAAACCCACCAACAAAATCTCCAGCTGAATAAATATATAATATTTGTTCTCTTCCATCTGTTAGATATTTATATATTTTCATTTTTCCAGAGCAGACTATATACAATTTATCAGCCTTGTCACCGGTTCTAAAGATTTGCTCACCTTTTTTATAAGATTTAAAAACTACTCCTTCTGCAATCTTTTCAATTTCATCATTATTTAAACTAGACAATAAAGGGATATTGTTGATACACATTATCCCTTTACAGCTTCCTGCTACACCTTTACATATTTCACATCTAGCCATATTTTCACCTACTATATTTTTACCAATTAAAATATATTAAACAATAATTTGTTGTCTCTTTACCTTTTCCTTCTCTCTTTCTAACAAGGATGACAGTATGTTTTCAAATTCCTTTGCCTTATCTGCATCCATTTCGGGTACTTCTTTCAACTTATATTCTCTGCCAAGTTTCTCATATTTATCTATACCCATTCTATGATAAGGAAGTATCTCAATTCTGTCAATCTTTTCGCTTAGATGTGAAATATTATCAAATAGTCTATACATACTCTCTTCATTGTCGGTAAATCCAGGAACCATAACGTGTCTTATCCAAACCTTACCGTCAAAATCATTTAGATACGATAAAAATTTATAAAAACCGTTCATACTCTTTCCTGTTAATTCCCTATATCCTTCATGGCTAAATTGTTTTATATCTAGTATTATAACATCTGTATATTTTAATATTTCTTTATAATATTCTTCTTGTCCATATCCACTTGTATCTATACAGGTATTTATTCCCTCTTGTTTTAGTAGTTTTAAGGTCTCCAATAGGAATTCTCCTTGCATCAAAGCTTCTCCGCCTGAGAAGGTAACCCCTCCGCCACCTCTCTTATAATAGGGCTTATATCTCTTTGCTATTTTTAAAACTTCCATTGGCGTAATTTGTGTCTTTGAAAACATTATTTGGCTATCAGGATTATGACAATATGCACATCTTAAGGGACATCCTTGCATGAAAAATATTGTCCTTACTCCCGGTCCATCTACTAGACCCATAGTCTCTATTGAATGAAGTCTTCCTTCTACCATAATAATCACCTTTTTCTATCTAAGCACTTTTGTGGAATGTTCTATTTATTACCTCTAGCTTTTGTTCTTTAGTTAATCTATTGAAATGCACTGCGTATCCAGAAACCCTGATTGTTAATGTTGGGTATTTTTCTGGATTTTCCATAGCGTCTATTAATAAGCTTCTGTCTAATACATTTACATTTAGATGGAATGCATCTTGTTCAAAGTATCCATCCATTATTCCAACTAGATTATTAATTCTTTCTTCTATACTCTTACCTAATGCCGATGGAATGATTGAGAATGTATTGGAAATACCGTCTTGGCAAATTCCTTTATAAGGTAGTTTAGCTACTGAATTTAACGATGCTAATGCACCTGAACTATCTCTTCCATGCATTGGATTTGCTCCTGGAGCAAATGGTTCGCCTTTCTTTCTTCCATCTGGTGTAGATCCAGTTTTCTTACCATAAACTACATTTGATGTGATAGTTAGAACTGATAGTGTATGCTCTGCATCTCTGTAGGTTGGAGTCTTCTTCAATTCGTTGCTAAATTTAGTTACAATATCAACTGCTATTTCATCTACTCTGTCATCATCATTACCGTATTTAGGAAAATCTCCTTCAATTTCAAAGTCTATAGCTATACCATTTTCATCTCTAATTGGTCTTACTTTAGCGTATTTAATAGCACTTAAGGAGTCAGCCACAATTGAAATTCCTGCAACTCCAAATGCCATATATCTATGAACATCTGAATCATGTAAAGCCATTTGACCCTTTTCATATGCATATTTGTCATGCATATAGTGAATTGTGTTCATTGTATTTACATAAAGTTCTGCTAATTCTTCCATTACCTTTTCAAAGTTGTTCATAACCTTGTGGTAATCAAGTACTTCGTCATCTATTTTTTCTATATCATTAAACAATCTTATTACTTTTCCATCTTTAGTTTTCTTTAATTCATCTACGCTGCCATTTATTGCATATAATAAAGCTTTTGCAAGATTTGCTCTAGCACCAAAGAATTGCATTTCCTTACCTACTCTCATTGCAGATACACAACAAGCTATAGCGTAGTCATCGCCATATATAGGTCTCATTAAATCATCATTTTCATATTGAATTGAGCCTGTTTCTATGGACATCTTTGCACAATACTTTTTAAAGTTTTCTGGTAAATTTACTGACCATAAAACAGTCATATTTGGCTCTGGAGCTGGTGTTAGATTTGTTAGTGAGTGCAAAAATCTATAAGATGTCTTTGTAACTAGTGTTCTACCATCTTCACCCATACCCCCAATGGATTCAGTTACCCAGTTTGGGTCTCCAGCAAATAATTCATTGTAATCTGGTGTTCTTAAATGTCGAACCATTCTCAATTTGATAATAAATTGATCTATTAATTCTTGTGCTTCTTCTTCAGTTAATATTCCATTGGCTAAGTCTCTTTCAATATAAATATCTATAAAAGTTGTATTTCTACCTAATGACATTGCAGCACCATTGTTTTCTTTTATGGCTGCTAAATATCCAAAGTATAGATACTGGATAGCTTCTTGAGCGTTACTTGCAGGTTTTGAAATATCATATCCATAGGATAAAGCCATTGCCTTAATTTCATCTAATGCTCTTATTTGTTCTGATATTTCTTCCCTATGTCTGATGATTTCCTCAGATGCATTTCCCTTAATATTTTTTAAATCTTTTTTCTTTTGCTCTTTTAGAAAATCTATTCCATATAGAGCAATTCTTCTATAGTCACCAATGATTCTTCCTCTTCCGTAAGCATCAGGTAGACCTGTTAGTAAACCAACGCTTCTTGCTGTTCTCATCTCTTCGGTATATGCATCAAATACACCTTGATTGTGAGTTTTTCTAAATTCGTTAAAATCTGCTTCCAAATCCGCATCCATTTTGTATCCGTAAGCATTTAAGGATGCCTCTACCATTCTATATCCACCATAAGGATTTACAATTCTTTTTAGTGGTTCATCGCCTTGGTAGCCTACTATAAGCTCGTTCTCCTTATCCAAATATCCAGGATTGAAATTGTTTATACCCGAGAATTTTCTAGTGCAAATTTTTATATTCCCTGTACTAATTTCATCCTTTATCATATCTTCTGCCTTATTCCATAGTCCTTTAGTCCTATCAGTTGGCTCAACTAAAAAGTCTTCATTTCCTTCATATGGTCTATAATTAAGTTGTATAAAGTTTCTTACGTCGATTTCATTAGTCCAATTTCCTTTTATAAAATTATCCCAATATTTCATCTAAATCACCCTTCTATTTGATTTGTTAATTTAATTATAGGATGGAAAGGAAATTCATGCAGTGATTTGAATCACACTTTTTAAAAAGAAAAAACCATCTTGCAAGATGGTTCTTAGTTAAATCAATTGTTTTCTTTCATTAAAGAAGCTTTTATATACTAAATAGCAAGCTATAAAGGATGCTATAGACGTTGTTGAAAGTAACATAAATGTTACCATTATTTGATACTTAATTGCATTTACAGGTGAAGTTCCTGCAAGGATTAGCCCACTCATCATTCCTGGCAATGATACTATTCCCAACGTCTTTGTGGAGTCAATAGTTGGTTGCATTCCAGTCCTTATGGAATCTCTAATAATTTCTATCGAAGACGGTAAAATATCCCCACCAAGGGATAATTTAGTTTCCACTTCCTCTCTTTTATTTTTAAAGTTCATATTCATCTGTCTATAACATAGTCCCAATGCTACCATAGAATTGCTTATAATCATTCCACTAACTGGGATTATCTGATATGGCTCAAATTTAATTGCTCCTGATATTAACAATATCGACAATGTTATAAAAGTTCCAAGAGCTATTGAAACAAAGGATATTGGTAAAGCATTTTTTATTTTATTACTTCGTTTGTATGCGTTATATGCCGCATTATAAATCATAAAAATTAGCAGTAATAATGTAAATAATGGACTTTTGAGTCCAAAAATATATTCCAGTAAATATCCAACTATCGTCAGTTGTATCACGGCTCTAATTACACCGATTATAGTTTCTTTTTCTAATTGTAATTTTTGGGTATATGAAAATATCAGAGATATCACTACTAGTAGTGAAGCTATTAAAAGTGACGAGATATTCATGGTTTCAGCTGTATTCACACTAGCACCTCCTCAGATTTAATTTCACCATTTTCTATTGTAATAATTCTATTTCCATTTCTTCTGCTTTGCTCTAGATTGTGAGTTACCCAAACAATCGTAACCCCTTCTTTATTTAGCATATTAATTGCATCCTCTACAATTTCTGTATTTTCCTTATCCAAAGCAGATGTAACTTCATCCAGAAGAAGAATCTCAGGCTTAAATAACAGATTCCTGATTAAAGCTATCCTTTGCTTTTCTCCTCCAGATAAATTGGTCACTTCATTTTGTAAAAAATCCTTATTAATTTTAAATAGTTCCATTAAACTATATACCTTTTCATAATCAACTTGCGAGTTTCTTATTTTAAATGGAAATTCGATATTTTCCACAATCCTATCCCCAAATAAATAAGGAGTCTGAAATGTATAACTAATCTCTTTTCTAAGTTCCATAGGATTATAGTCTAATAAATTTTTTCCTTTATAAAATATATTGCCCTTTGTTGGACTTATTAAATGACAACATAATTTTAAGAAAGTACTTTTTCCCCCGCCAGAAGGACCTACTATATAAATATAATCACCTTTATTAATTTTTAAAGATATTCCATTTATAATCGTTTTATCATCACTAAAATAATTCACATTTTGAAACTCTAAAATTGTCAAATAATTTCACCTCACATTTGAAAAGTATTATTCCCATAATCTACATTATACACCACCTGAAACAATTTACATATTATTAACTGTAGTTTATTACTTTGTTAACATTAGTAGTATAAATTAGGGGAAAAGGCAAATTATAGAGATATAGATTATTTAAAAACGGAGGATATCATGGATATAGAAAAACTAAAGAAATTTAATAATATGCCAAGGTCTTTTTGGATAGCTTCAACTGATGCTACTAATTACCCAACACTTGAAAAGGATATAAATGTTGATATAGCAATAGTGGGCGGTGGCATGGTAGGAATCACCACTGCCTACCAATTACGCAAAGAGGGTATGAAAATTGCTGTACTTGAAGGAGGTCGTATCCTTCAAAATACTACTGGACACACAACGGCGAAAATTACTTCCCAACATAGTCTAATCTATGCAAAGCTAAAAAAACAATTTGGAGATGAGCTTGCTCACCAATACGCATCGGCAAACGAATCTGCCATAAAAGAAATAAAGAAAATTGCAGATGAAAACAATATAGATTGTGAATATAGCACCCAATCTGCATTTATCTATACACAAGAGGACAATTATGTAAAACAAATTGAAGATGAAATCGAAGCTGCGAAATCCCTTGGAATTGAAGCATCTTATGTAGATAAAATACCTTTTTCTATACCAATCAAGGCAGGAGTAAAATTTGATAATCAGGCACAATTCCATCCAAGAAAGTTTTTGCTACCATTAGCTGAAATAGTTCATAAAGAAGGTGTCCAAATTTATGAGCAAAGTAGAGTAGTGGAATTAGATGAAAATGAAGATGATAAATATATATTAACTACATCAAATGGGCATACGGTGACTGCTGATAAGGTGATAATTGCATCCCACTATCCTTTCTACAATAAACAGGGGATGTACTATGCTCGTATTTATCAAATGCGTGCTTATATTGTAGCTATTAAGGCTAAAGAAAAATACCCCGGTGGAATGTTTATAAATGCAGAGATGCCTAATAGATCCCTTCGAGGATTAAATACTGACTTTGGTGAGTATATATTAGTGGTTGGCGAAAGTCATAAAGCTGGTCAAGGGGAAGACACAAATAAGCATTATAGTACTTTAATAGATTTTGCTAGTGATTTATTCACTATTGAAGATATACCATATAGATGGTCAACTCAAGATTGTATGACTCTGGACGGTGTGCCCTATGTAGGTAATTTTACATCTGAAACGCCAAATCTATATATAGCTACTGGATTTGCTAAATGGGGAATGACCAATAGTATTGTTTCCTCTATTTTGTTAAAGGATTTGATAACTAAAGGAGCAAGCCCATGGGAAGAAGTATATAACCCTTCTAGAAAGACTGTATTGCCTTCTACAAAGGAATTTGTTAAACAAAATGTCAATGTAGCAGGTCAATTGATAGATGGAAAACTTGATAATCCTCCAAAGGATATTGATGTAGAGCCTGGGACGGCAAAAATAGTTGAGATAGATGGTGAAAGAGCTGGGGCATTTAGAGATGATGATGGAAAACTTCACCTTGTAAATACTACGTGTACCCATATGGGTTGTGAAGTAAATTGGAATTCAGCAGAAAGGTCATGGGATTGCCCATGTCATGGTTCTAGATTTAACATAGATGGTGAAGTAATCGAGGGACCAGCAGTTAGTCCTCTTAGCTTTGAACATGATGTTAATACAATTAAAAAAGTGATTAAGGAAGACTTTTAAGAAAAGAGGGGATTTCTCAGTTGAGAAAGCTCCTCTTTCATGTTTCCAACCTTTAATCCTTGGGTAAAAATCTTATGTTATTATAATAATATCTAAAGGATTAATTGGAGGTTGGATATGAAGGAGAAAGTGTTAAGTGTATTATCTATTTTTACATCAATATTTGCCACCCTTTGTTGAACTGGTGGGCTAATTTTAGCACCCCTAGGTTTAGGGGCATTAGGAAGCGCTTATTTTTCGAATATGACTAAATATAAACCATTATTTGTAATCCTCACAGTAGGAATGCTATATTGGTCATACTCTATTATAGAAAAGAAAAAATCTAGTAAAACAACGAAAATAATATTTTGGGTAGCGGCTATAGTGTCTATTATAGTTATGTTTTTGCCTAATATATTGAATTTGTTGGGGATACAGTTGTAGTTATAAGCCTAAAAAGGCGGAGATTTCTCGGCTGTGTCCGAAATAACAGTTGAATAGGAATCATTTTAAAAACAAAAATTGATATTATCCATTAAATAATTGGGTAATATTTTTTTTATTACAAATAATAATATTATTCCAAGACCAAAGGTGATAAAAATGGATAGATTTGAAACAACATACGATAGCTTTTTAAAAACTATATTCTCAGCTGCGAATCCGATAAAAAAAGTAATAATTCATACCCATTGTAAGGTTCATATGTTTATCAATGCACATGCCATCATTATATTAAAAAACGATAAACATTTGGCACAATACAATTTCTTTAATAGTTATTTAGATGATATTAACGAAGGTGCAGTATGGGCAGACCAAGATTTTAAGAGTTCTAACCACTTTTATAATCCATATAAGAATAGAGGTATGTTTGGCAGAAAAAGTGCTATGGATTTAGGAATCGAGTATTATAGCAATGCAATCTCTCTTTGGAATAAGGGTGAATTTAAGGAATCAATGTTTTATCTAGGAGCGAGTCTTCATATTGTCCAAGATATGACTGTTCCCCAACATGCTAATATAAGGTTGTTGAATGATCACAGACAATATGAAAATTTTATAAAAAAAGTTTATAGCTATATAAAGGAGTATAACGTTGATAATGGTGCTTACTTACTTGATTCCATTGAGGATTATATTGAATTTAATGCTAGAGTTGCAATCAAAATTTATAGGAAATTTAAATCTATTAAGGATGACGATACTAGATTTTATAGAGTTAGTAGATGTGGTATTTCTTTGGCAGAAAGAACTACAGCAGGAACAATGTTGATGTTTTATAACGATGTATTTGTGAAAAATTTAAATTAGAAAGGATGATATGATGAAAAACAGAAAAAAGGAAGATAATTTAACAATTAATACAGTTTCCGCACCAGGCAATACAATATTGACTTCAAATGTAGTTGGGAATGCAGGTACAGATGCTTTTTGTGTATATAACAACGAACGACACGCTGTTGGGTCTAGAATTGAAAATGAAGATGGTAGAGAATATGTATGTAGTCATGATGGCTCTTGGCAGGTAGGTAATGATATTAATGAAAAGATTTTTTAGATGGGAGGATAATATATGTCTAAAAAAAAGCTCGTTGTTCCAGAAGCAAGGGAAGCTTTTGAGCAATATAAAATGGAAATAGCAAATGAATTTGGAGTAGATGATCCAAGAAATTTGGCTTCAAGACATACCGGAGTAATTGTAAGACACCTTGTAGCTGATGGACAAAGACAATTAATGAAAGAAAAGGGACAAAATCCAGAGGGTTAATTTACCTCTGGATTTTCGTCGCTTAGGTATAAGTTTTTTAATCTACTTATTGAAGTCATAAGGAAAATCCTAATGATTATCAGTAAAATAGCCCCAAAGGTTTGTATTCCCAAATTAAAGGTAATGCTAAAACAAAGTAATAAATTTATAATAATTGAAGCTATAGTATAAAATCTTTGTTTTGATACAAATTCATTAACCATTCCAAGTGTGTTTTCTTCACGACTTAAGCTCTCAATGGACCCTTCAAACACCTTGTAAAATAACAATAATTCTAAAGTCAAATAAATAATAGGTATTAATTGGATAAGGATATTTGCTTCTAAACTAATGCCAGAAAGAGATATAACCCCCCCTAAAAATAATAAAAGTCCTGTATAATTAGAATATCTTTTAGCTTTTTTAAAGCTTTCAATATTTGTTTCTTCTATAAGTATATTTATTCCACTAGATATAATTATAAATCCTACAAAGGCGGGTAGTATCTTTACTATGCCAATTTTAATATTGAAGGTAGCGATAAAAATTCCCCAAAATATCTTTCTATAGCCTTCACCCATCTAAATCGCCCCCCTTTGCTGTAGGTAGGATATAATATCCCATAATTTAATATCATATTCATATGGTTTAAAATGTATAAAGTGAGATTTAGTTTTATGGAGATTTCCATCTTTGTCTTTGAAATATAAGCATAAGTCAAATTGATTAGATTTAAATTTATCTAATATATCATTTGGTGATTTTAATTTAGATTTAATTGTAAATCTATCTCCATGCTCATATTCCATCCCAGAGATATCTCTATAATCCTTCCCATCTATTGTAATTTCTATATTCCTCTTAATATTTTCTAAAAACGGAGAATCAAATTTTTCAAGCACAATATTTTCCTTCACAAAATACCTTGATGTGTCAGTTCCGTCTGATGAACTACTGCCTTCTTCTTGGGATAAATAATCCCTATCAAATTTATTTTCGCTTAATACAATTTTTCCAATATTAGTATTCATAACATCACCATTGTTAAAGGTGATAACTGCATTTTCAAGTTGGATACCATCTAAATCTTTGTCAACGCTTTGTTCAAACTTAATATAAATTGTTCTTAGGCTATATCTTCCATATGTCTCTCCTAGCACCTGATTACCTGAAGTACCAAACATTGGGAAAGACCATCCTCCAAATCCATCTTCACTAGCAATAAAACGTACATCGGGTATTTCCTTAAAAGTTATATCTACTACTTTACGATTATCCCAATTATTGGTCAGATATTGAATCCTAAAATCTTCAATATTATAAGCCTCTGTATTACCATTTTTATAAATATAAATCTCTGTATTGTTTTCAAAAAACACAGGAATATCTAATTTAAGATAAAAGGCTGCTCCCATACAAAATATGAAGGATAATGCTATAAGCATTAATCCTCCTTTTAATATTAGTTTATTTTTTTCCATTAAAACTTCCTTCCTCCTCCACCATGCGTTCTTCCACTAGAAGATGTATGGGTTGAACTTCGTCCTGCTGATGATCCACCAGAACTACTAGGTGGCTTTGGTATATGCCTTGTTGTAACAAAACTATTAATAAGTCTATCATTTCTAGTTGTTAAATTCACTATGCTATTTGCCTTATAAGAGTAAGGATTACCACGTTTTGGAGTTCTATATCTAGCTTTGGTACTGCCATAGAACATTCCTCCTACAACAGTTCCTCCTATTAAGCTTATTATGATATCAGTCTTTGTAAGTTTATTTGGCTCCTTTACTTTTTCTGGCTCATTATATTGCCCTTGAGGTATTCCTGCTTCAAGGTATTTTCTTGCTCCTTTTAAAAATCCTAAAGCTGCACCATAAAAATCTCCATTACTTAGTCCCTCATCAAATACCGTATCTAAAACAGACTCAATTCTTGCATCAGTTAAATATCTAATTCCAATTCCTGATGTGGAAATATATGTTTCTCTATTATCCATATCAATTAGAAACAAAATGCCATCATGGTCTGAGCCAACGCCAAATCCACCATAGTCAAAGAAATCATCTGCATAATCCCTAGATGATTTACCTTGTGCATCATCAGTTGTAACAATTACAATATCCATATTATACTCTGCTGATAAGGCATTTGCTTCTTTTTCTAAATCTTCAATTTCTGATGATGTAAATAGATTTGCATCATCATATACCAGTTGTTTATCGGCAAATGAAACACTAGGTATTATTAACGTAATCATTAGGATAATGAGTAAAGCTCTTGTTATTCTTACCATATGAACATACCTCCTACCAATAGGATGGCTGATGTTGCAGCAAAAATCATACCAAATGCCTTATTTAATTTAGAGTTGCTTAAAGGTAGCTCACCAAATGATTTGCCCGTCTGCCCATTTACTGCATATACATAAGTCTTATTCTTGTATTTATAGGTCAATATCCAAGCTGGCAGCAAAGTATAATTCCACTTATTTAGGTCAATATTAATGTTATTTCGAACATTGCTTACCCTATCATAGCCAGTTACCAATTCGTTAACCAGATATGAATAATATCTATCAACCTGCCCTTTTATTAATGGCTTTGCCTCTTCTCTAGTTATATTATATTGCTCTGCAAAAAATCCTGAAAGATAAGGCATTGAAAATGGTATTGCTTCTTTTTCATTATATGGACCTATGCCATTTAATAGATTTCTATCCATTTTAGTAAAGGCTAACTCTTGAACATTGTTTATATCTATTTTCCCTTGTCTTACAATTTCATATTTCTTAGTCTCTGTGTATTCTGTTTGCCCAACTCTCCAAACCCTTATATTTCTTCCCTCAGCTAAATAATCGATATCTGCTTTGCAATCTACCCACCAATAAGGCAGATATATTCCTGTTATCTTTTCCAATTGAGATTTACCTGTAAAATCATTTGGAACAAAGTGCTTATTTCCTGCCCATTTCATAAAAAGGTCTGTTGCCTTCTTTTTGTCTATGGAGAAGGGAATTATTTTATTAGGTAAAAATTTTCCTTCTAATCTGTCCGAAATAATCACAGGATTATGGCAATAATAACAAAATGTCGCTGTAGTAGTATCATCTGTTACAACCTTCGCCCCACAGGATTTACAGGTATACGAATTTAATTTTCTAGAAGTTATTTCTTCAGTTTGCTTATCCATTTCCTCTTCAGTATATTCGCTTAAACAGTAGTCACATTTAAACCTTCCTAAATCAGGTTTGTATTCAATACCTGCTCCGCAACTAGGACATTTATAAATTGTCATAGCCATTTTTATCCACCCTTTTAACAATTAAAATTTTGTGCCACACTCTGGACAGAATTTTGGAGTTTCACCAACTGGCTTATATCCACAATTTGAACATTGATTTGTTGTAGGTCTTTTGGTGCCACAATCAGTACAGAATTTACCAGTGTTCTTTACGCCACATTCAGGACAGAACCATTGGTTCTTAGGTGTTTCTTGAACTTGATTTGCTCTTTGTTCCTCCATCTGTCTTTGGTTGGATTTTGACGCTTCACCCATGAATGCTCCAGCACCTTGCATTCCTATTCCCATTCCTAAAAATGCACCTGTACTTCCACCTGGATTTGAACCAGCTGACTCTAAGCCTCTAGCTATAGAACCTTGAACATAGCCTTCTCTTACAGATGGATCACCAAGCATCGCTCCTTTATTTCTCATATTTATTAATTCCTTAGACTCATCATCATAGGAAATACTAGAAATCCCTACGGATTGGATTTCAAAGCCCCTCATCTTCTTCCAATCTTCATCAAGGATATCTGCCATATATTGGCTTAGCTCTCTACCCTTTGATGCCACATGAGAAATTCTAATTCCATCTACAGACATTTGATTCATTGCAGATTGAAGTGCTTCTAAAAATTCTGATAAATATTGTTCGTTTATATCTTGAATTTCAACCTTATCTTTATTTCTTGGAATTGCTTCCATAAAAAATAATAACGGATCAGTTATTTTTATTGAATAATTTCCAAAAGTTCTTAAGAACAGTTCTGCATTATAGTAATTATCAAAATAGTTTAATGGATTTGGTGTTCCAAATTTTATTCCTTTGATTTCTTGTAAGTTTATATAATATACCTTTTGTTTTGTAGGTGTTACCCCTCCATATTTAAAACGTCCAAAGGATTCCTTTAAAGCATCCTTAAATGGTCCATTGAATAAAGATGGTAAGGATGAATTGTCTACCTTGTAATATCCTTCTTCTGCTGTATAATCCACAATTTTGCCACCATCTACTAGCATCATAAATTGATTTGGATAAACATGTATTATTGAACCATTAGATACTGTATCTTGAGTACCTTTTTTATTTGAACCTCTTCTATCATCACGTCTTACCATTACGCCAGATGTAAAAACAGTATTATCTCCCATATCATTAGGCTCTATCACCTCTAGCCATTGATCAGCAAGTGAGCCTCCTATTGAGCTACTTAAAGCTTTTATTAATCCCATGTAAATACCTCCTTAAGTGAAAAAATATTCATTTACCTATTACTTATACCCTATTAGTTATTATACTACATGAAAAGTTTAAATAGTTACAAATATGTGAAAAAGGCGAGGAAACCTCGCCTTCTAATATACTACTCTACATATTACTCCACAAGCAATTCTTTTTCCTGAATTCCCCGCAGGTTGGCTCCGATAGTCATCAGGATTTTCATGGATGATAATCGATTTACAGATTACATCTTCAGGTTTGAACTTATCTGTAAAGAATTTCATTGTTTCATAACCATCATTTGAAAACAAAACAGGAAAATCTCCTGCATGATTTCCATGGGGTTGATTTGTTGGATTCCAGTGTCCACCTGCAGATGCAAATGGATCGTTTGGATCTGTTATTTCACATATCCCTTTCTCATGTATATGAAATCCATGTGGTCCTATTGGTTGGTTGTTAGGTGTTTCAGTTGCTGGCTTATAATGGGGTAGTCCCCACACAGTCACTTCAACTTCTGTTCCACCTGGTACATCATAGAATTTGACCATACCACAAATATTTGGGTATAAATTGCCACCCATTATTCTAGCAATAGCCATTGGTTTATTTTCACACATTTTTATTCCACCTCAATATATAATATGAGAGAAAATTTTATGTGTGCGGGCAGGCATGGTGATGCCTGGCACCATAAAGTGACATAAGTTTCAATTATATGCTGATTTTGTCGAGTTCATATAAATTATATTGTTTGATTAAATTCATTAACTTGATTGGATATTGGGAGTCTGTTGCATATCCCGCTCTTCTTAGTGCCCAAGCTCCTTGGGTACTATCATACATAACATCTCTTAGTATTTGGTATCTATCTTTTTTAAGAAATTCTTTATGATCTGCCCAGCTTTCATTTACAGAGTTATACGCTCTAAACTCTGCATCAATTCTAAAGGTGATTCCATCATATTCTTCCCAAGTATTAGATATTACAGAGCCATTGCTACCTACTCCTTTAATACCAAATAGATTGTTTGATACCTTTCCAGTGTATTTATCTGTTGGTACACTTTGACCCCAACCTGTTTCAAGGATTGATTGTGCTGTTTGCAATGCAGCAGACATTCCAGTTTTCTTCCAAGAATCTACTGCCAAGCCCGAAGCCATTCCCAAGAATTTATCTTTTGCTATTACTGGTGTTGGTCCATAAGTTTTACCTAAGTATACCTTAAATGGAATTTCTTCACCTTTTATTGTCTTTCCTGCAAGGATACCTTCAACCTGAATCCTATAATCACCTGTTGCAGTTGGTGTATAGGTAAATTCTTCTGAAGGATTTTGATTTGTAGCTATATTAGTTCTTGCTCCTGTTTTTGGATTTATTAGTACATAATTTACGCTTGATAATTTAACATTGCTAATAGTCTTTAGCTTAACTGGACCTGTTAATACCTGTTTTGGTCCTATACCACTTAAAATAAGCTTATGTGTTGAAGGAATATTAACTGAGATTGGCTCACTATCATAATAAACTCCCTTGCTATCCTTCACCCTTACGAGAACTTCCTTCATTCCTGCTAAATCAGGATCTGGGAACCAGCTATAGCTACCATATGGGATTGTTGCTATGATTTCTTCAAATCCATTTTTACTATCCCTTAATATATATTGAGTTTCACTTACTGCAAAGTTTCTTGATGCAAGTAAATTAACTGGTCTATCTATGATTTTATTAGCTGGAATTCCTGTTAATGATAATTTTCGTTTCATATCTGTTTGTACAACTACAACAGCACTTTCATAGGATTTCCCATTTTCATCAAAGGCTATAACTTTAATTGCGTAGTTTCCGTTGCCCTCCATATCTGGACCCCAATTGTATGGACCAAATGGATCTGATTCAGCAGTTGTTGTAGTCTTATCTTTATCTATATTTGTGATTTCATATTTTACAAAAGCTGGAACGAAACTTGTATTTGCTCCAAGACTTACTATGTTATCAATTACTTGATTGTTGTATACACCAGTCAATTCCGCACTTGGAATGACATTTACATTAACTTGTTTTGCATCCCCTGCAATAAAACGACCATTGCTATCATAAATTGCTGCTACTAATACCTTTTCTCCGTTATCACTTATATATGGGAAATATTCATAGTTAGATGTTAAATCTGTTCCTCTTGCAACAATCTTTCCTTTAGCCGTCTTAGGATCTATCAATAAATATTTAATTTCCTCTGCGTTTTTTAAATTAGTATTACCTGTTGAAATTTGTATGTTTGTCTTTCCTGATATTGCTTGTCCATTATTAATGTTCAATTTTACATCAAAGAAAGGTTCAACTACTGCTGTCTTCATTGAATCAACCTTTACTATTCGATTTGCATTATCCCATTCAACGCTAATACCTAGGGCATTGCCTACAAGACGAAGTGGTACAAATGTCCTATCATTTATAATCTTTGGTGGAACATCTACTAGAGTATAAGTTTTTCCACCATTTTGGATTTCTATTAGATGGCTATCTATTCTAAGTAAAACTGTAGTATTACCTTTTACAACCTTTACAGTTCTTTCAGCATTATTCCATTCTACTTGTCCACCCAATTGTTCTGTAATTACACGAATTGGAACCAATGTCCTATCATTTTGAATAACTGGGGCAGCAGTATTGGTAAAATCTTTCCCATCAATAACTAGCCTGATTGGACTTGCTGCAAAGCTGCTAGGACTTAAGCTTTGAGGAAAAGCTAGCATAATAGCTAATATTAACAAAATCGTTCGGTTTAAGACCTTGTGTTTCTTTGGCATGGCAATTCTCCTTTGTTCTCATTTTTCGACATATTTTATTATAACATGTATTTATTACAGAATAGTTACAGATAGAAAAAATCAGCACATTGCTCCTTCTAATTTTTATTTATTTGCATAAAAAAAAGCATCCGCCAAATTATATTTTGACTTTCACAATAGCGCCACAAATGAAACTCTTCTCATATTCCAACTAAATAATGTTGCTAGTAAATCTGTAGCTCCATGTAGAAATAACTAAAAAAATATATCTTAATATATTTCATAACCTTTTGGACAAATGATAAAGCCTATGCCCTAGAGGGCAATCCTCTAATATACCAAAAACTTCATATCCATTTTTTAGATAAAAGTCTTTAGCCTGAAAATCATAGGTGCTAAGATATACAATATGGCATCCCATACTACTTGCCTCATCTTCCACAATACCCAATAATTGGCTAGCAATTCCTTGATTGCGGAATCCTTCTTTTACCCATAATGTATCAATAGATAAAATATGCCATAATGCCATACATGCCAAAATCCCGCCAATAACTTCTCCGTTCTCATCTTTTATACATCTGTTAATACTAATGAACGGCCTTTCTTGGGTAAGTGGTTTTGATTTTAGATTAAATTGGAGTAACATATTACCTATGTACTCAGCTTCTTCCTCTATCGGGATTGATATTTTATGTCTGAAATCCATTTTTCTACACCTCATAAAATAGAAATTTATACCTTGCCTTATAAGGTCAATATTGGGCAAATAGATCCAATTGTAATTAATATTTATTTACTGAAAAAGACAAAAAAGACAATGATATAATTTATTATAATGTTTTAGCTTATGTAGACTACAGTATTAATTTTTAATAAACCTTTTATCGTTATACTTCCAATCGTAATTCCCACTAACTATGAATTGGGTTTTCCCTTTTATAAAATCAAATTGAAGAATGACTGGAAACGATATTAGTTCGAATTGTTCTTTACCAATATATTTCATTGGCATATATGGCCAAAATAACGATGTATACATTTGCTTTGTTTCATTATCAAAACTAATATCCCATGTATCCTCTCCTTCCTCAAGCCTATAAGTTCCACAATACTTTTCTATTTCTAGCATTTTATTCTCTTCCCCATAGTATCTATATCCGACAGCTTCTATTATTTCACGTACATAGCTATCCCAGCATTCATCTGTTGTATCTATCTTTAACTTGTCACAGGATAAAACATCAAATATTTTTGCCATTTGCTCCTGTTCATAGGCTAAGCTGCCAAAGATGCTATCATCTCCTGTATATTCATGTGTCCTGAAAAAGCCGTAAGGACCTGGAACACTTAAAATAAGCTGCTTCCACCAATGGCCACGAGCCATAAAGGCTTTTTCAAAACTTGACTTCATATCTGGTCTATATAGGAAAATAATTAGTGGATTTAAAGGTCTTATTATTTCAAGTATTTGATGAAAATAATCTTTAATCTGTTCTTCATTCCAAGCACTATTTAAAAGATATCTATCTATAGAGTGTAAAAAACACCCTTCTGTAATACAAACTTGCTTGCTTAGTCTAATCTCCTCTCTGAACTTTTCCCATTTCTGTAACATTATCTTTTTATTTATCTCCATACCATCTAATGTATGAATATCACCTTCTTCAAACTCTTCAAATCTTATTGGATGTTTTTGACACTCTTCATGAAGCCAATATGCTTTGTCCTGATATGCAATTTGTTTATATAGGCTTTTAGATGTAGTTGATTTTCCAACTGTTGAATGACCATCCACAATGATTAATTGATGTTTCATTTTTGCCCCCCAATTTTTATATTTATTTTTGCAAAGGATGTCTCAAAGTTCAATTTTAATTCCCCATTAATTTGTTTTTCTAGCAATCTGAATCGAAACTATAGTGAACAATAGCCTCTTAAATCCCTTCTTTAAAGTATTTCATATATCTTCTCATTAGAATAGAGAACTTGAAGTTGCCCCTGGAATAATAAACAAATCCATCATATAATAAGATATATGTCCTCATTTTATAACTTCCTCAAGATTTCAATAATAAAGTCTTTTTGTGGTCTTGTTATTATAATTGGTACTTTTCCTTAGGATAATTTCTCTCAAATACTTCAATAGCTATGGCTCTCAAATCATCTTCACTAAGCTTAGTAATTTGAGCTAATATGTTGTTTTGAATATCTATTTGAGGAAACTCTTCATGATTGTCAAATATATATTGTACTATATCTTTAAAAATCTGTGTATTTGCCATTAAATGAGTATTGTTTATTTCTTCGCCTATAGAAGAATTGTAAAACTGATTTAGACTACTAAATGGCATATCTCCATAAGTTAACTGAGAAAGCTTAGGTCTATATTCCTTTTCCCATGATGCTTTAAAACTGAATCCAAATTTACTATCAGTAGAATGCTGACTTTCATGAACAAAAATATTTGTTTTTACAATAAAATTCTTTTGAATTTTATCAAAAAGATATCTTTGCAATTCATTTTCAGGAATGCCCTTGTTCCTTGCTTTTTCTATTTCTATATCAATCTGCCTAGTAGCTAGCTCCATTTTAATCTCAGGAGAAAAATATAATTCTAACGGTTCTCTTTCTTCCTTCTCAATCTGCTTAGCGATAAAATCCTTTGTTAGCCTTTCCCTTACATCTTTATCATAGAGAGAAGCTAACTGTAGAATGTTATCATTCTCGCTATTCAATATTACTCTGACAATTTCCGCTTCATTTTCGCTCCAGCCCCCTACTCCTATAGTATTCATAGTTCGCCAGTAATCTAGTCCATTACTTGTCATATTCTTTAGCGTTACTACTTTTAAATCTGTTTCTTTTTCCCATAAATTAGAATGTATAATAGAGCTATCGATGATTCTTCCAAAATGTAACCCTAGCATACTTCCATTAGCCTTTATGATTTTAATTCTAACATTAAATTTCTTTTCTATTTCTCTATTTAGGGTTGTAATCCATGTAACAGTACTAGATGGATTAGTTTTTATATCTGGGAACATCCATGATACTTTTTTGTAAGCTGGTTCAATTCTTCTATAAAAATTTTGTTCTTCTAAATCACCATTAATACATCTATCACGATAGTAGTCATTAAGTAAAACTTGTAGTTCGTCTCTAAATAACAAAAATGATTTTACCTGTTCGTACTTATTTTTAATATCTTCATTTGCACTATTCTGATCCAATGCCTTTTCATATTCTATTGCTGCCTCATCATAAAGAACAAGGGCTTCATAAAGATTAGCCATTTGAACATGGTCGGTGCTATTTTTAGGGTCAACTGCATACTTATATAGTCTATTCCATTCTAATATTCCTTTGTATACATGGTCTTCGCTTTCATCTATGAGATTATCATTTTTCCATACCGTATAAGCCTTTTCATACTCTTCTGACTCGACATAAAGTTTATGCAATAAGGCATTTACTTCTATACTAAAAGGATTGTTCTCTGATGCTTTTTGTAGAGCCAGAATTGCTTTTTCCGTATTATCTAGTTTTAGATAACAGTTTCCAATATTCTTATATGCAATAGCTAATATAGGGTTTAAAGGTACATTTTCATAAATTGCACTGTTTTTTTTCCCTTTTTCATAGTATTCGATAGCTTTCTTGTAATCTCCTTTAGCTTCATAAACATACCCTATTCTTAGATAGTTTTCTGGATCTTCTGGGTTTAATTTAATAGCCTTTTTATATAATTCCTCAGCCTTTTCATGGTTTTGAAATATATGAAATTCCCAAAGTCCATATAAATTTAACACTTTGTCGTTATCCTTTATGGTCTCATACTCATCCTCTAGTAATTTTCTTGCCTCTTTATATTTAAGTCCATCGACTAATGCTAATGCTTCATTATATATATCCATGCTCCTTTTATTTAGTTCTAATTCAGTTCCTGATATTTTCATATCTCTTTTGCATGAGGTCAAAGCTAATAATATAATAGTAATAAACACAAGCTTTACAATTTTCATTATTCCTTCCATAGATTTTAATTCTCCTCAAATATTTATTTTTAAGTTGCAATGCTATATTTTGAATAGTAGTAGAGTAGAACCCATGATTTCTATAATTCTAAATCAATTTTAATAAAATCTATCATTTTTCTAAGAATCTCCTTATTTAGCGAGTAATATATCTTATTTTCATACCTTTCCATCTTGAGGAGATTGGCAATAAAAAGATTGTTAGCATGGTAATAATTTTATAAACTTGTATCTATTTAGATCACCTAAGTTTTTATCATGTGAAGATTGATGGTTACCACAACCTACAATATTCAATTACCTTGCCCTTATTTTATCATAGTTATAAAGCCCTATCAATTATAACTATCAACTTTAAAGTTTCAAATATAAAGGTCAAGAGAATTTCTCCCTTGACCTAATTTTTTACCATTCACCTTTAAAATTGTCTACATTATCTTTATTAACCTCAACCTGTTCTATTTCGGTAACAGGAGCGACAGCCTCTTTACTTAGATATTTACCAATTGTCTTAATTGCCAATGCTCCCTCTTCTACTGCTGACATATAAGTTGTTCCGTCAATTAATCCATCTTTTAATGCTTGTAATCCATCCTTACTTCCGCCTAATCCAACAACAAATACCTTATCCTTTATTCCAGCTTCTTTTAATGCCTGACCAGCACCTATAGCTGAATTGTCATCTTGACAAATTATTATATCAAATTCAGTATTTTTTTGAATCAAGTCTTCTACAATCTTTAAAGCTTGTTCTTTTTCCCAATTTGAAGTTTGATTGTATATAACTTCTATATTGGAGCCTTCTAATGCGTCCATTAATCCTTGTCTTCTATTGATTTGAGGAGAAGTTCCTGGTACACCCTCTATTAGTATAGCCTTACCACCTTTTTCTCCAAGTAAATTCTTTGCAATTTGTCCTGTCACTGCTCCAGTTTTAACTTCATTTTGACCGACATATGATACTAAACCTGGAAATTCACCAGTTGGATCATCTCCTATGGAATTAACAAACGCCAAAATTGGAACATTTGCTTCATTTGCAGATTTTACAATTCTCTCTGCACTTGCTGCATCTGCAGCAATAATAGCAATTAAATCTACACCCTTAGCTATGAAATCCTCTGCCTGTGACATTTGTTTACTTGAATCCCATTGAGCATCAGCATACTCAATATCAATACCTAGTTCCGCAGCAGTCTTGTCAATTCCTTCTCTAGTAGCCACAAAGTATCCCGTTGGTCCTGGTAATAATACCGCAACTTTTGGTTTAGTTTCACTGCCAACCTTCTCATTATTGCCACTCGAACATGCAACCAATGTACCAATCATAGTTACACATAACATTAAGACTATAAACTTATTAAATTTCCTCATCATTACTCCCCCTTTATTATATTTATCTTTAAGCAAGTTTTTTCTTGCTATAAGAGTCTGCGCCTACTGCAATTAGAATAATTAAACCTTTAAATATATATTGAAAATAAATATTTACACTTAATAAATTAAAACTATTGTTTATTACACTCATTAGAAGTACACCAACTACAGTCCTAATTGCACTTCCTGAACCTCCTGTAACAGAAGTACCTCCTATTACAACTGAGGCTATAGCATCCATATCATAACCTTCTCCAGCTATAGCGGTAGCTGTTCCTAATCTACCTGTTAAGACAATTCCTGCAATAGCTGCTAAAACTGCATTAATAATAAATACCTTTATCTTGCAAGCATCTACGTTGATCCCATTTAACTTACTTGCCTCCTGATTCCCACCTACTGAAAACACATGTCTACCAAATTTTGTTCTAGTAAGTACAATATGAGATATAAATACAACAATAAAGAATAGTATAACGGGAACTGGTATTTCAAAAATATATTCATTTCCTAAAAAATTTAATAATTTAAACTCTTGGGTAATAGGATAACCCCCGGTAAGCATTAATAAAAGACCTCTAACAATAGTTACCATTGCCATGGTTGCTATAAGAGAAGGTACCCTTATCTTTGCAACAAAGAACCCATTTACTAAACCTATTACTGCTGAGACAGCTATAGCTAAAAATATAGCTAATATTAATGGAAACCCATAAGTTGCAAGCTTCATCGTAATTGCTCCTGATAAGGCAGCTACTGCACCAACTGAAATATCAAAATTACCCGATATAATTACGAAGGTCATACCCGCTGATATTATACCTATTATTGAAGATTGTCTTAGTAAATTTAATATATTTCTTTTGCTTAAAAATGCAGGTGATGCTATGCTTATGATAATACACATAACTAAAAATCCGATTGTAACACCATAATCTCTTAATTTTACTTTTTTAACATTATCCAACATTATTATTTTCACCTACTCTACATTAAATATTTTATTCATTATATCTTGAACTGAAATATTATCATTTTTCATTGTACTTATAATACTTCCATCTCTTATTACTAAAATTTTATCTGATACTCTAATCACTTCTTCTATATCAGATGATATGAATATTACACCAATTCCCTCTTTAGAAAAACTTTCTATATTCTTAAAGATATCTTCCTTAGCAGATATATCTATGCCTTTTGTTGGCTCATCATATATTACTAAATCCAGATCATTACCTAGCCATTTTGAGACAACAACCTTCTGTTGATTACCACCGCTTAATTCCCTTACTTCTTGCCTTACATCATGAATTTTAATGCTAAGTTCCTTTACTCCAGAATTAGCAAATTTGATTTCCTTAGCTTTATCTATGAAACCATGAGATTTCATTTTGTCAATTTGAATCGCTGTTGAATTTTTATATATTTCCTGTTCTAAAATTAAACCTAATTCTTTTCTATCTTCGGGGATTAATCCAATCTTGTTTTTAATTGCCTCTTCGGGAGATTTTATATTTAGCAATTTGTCATTTAATTTGATATTTCCAGAATCTTTTTGATCCAATCCATATAATAAATTAACAAGCTCTGTCCTGCCTGAGCCCACTAGTCCGGCTAGTCCTACAACTTCACCTCTATATACCTCAAATGAAATATCCTTTATAACGTCTTTTTTATTAAGATTTTCAACTTGTAATATTGGAGGTTCTTTATATTGTGCAAATGAACAATCTTTTTTCTCCTTTAGTTCTATCTGTTCTATACCTGTCATAAGTTCGGCAATCTTTCTCTTATCTAGCTCACCTTTATCATAAGTTCCAACGATTACACCATTACGCATAATGCTTACACTGTCGCAATTTAAGAATATTTCATCCAATATATGTGATATATAGATTATAGTTTTATTCATTTCCTTTAATTTCTTAATTATCTTAAAAAGGCTTTCCTTTTCGTTGTTTGTCAATGATGTTGTAGGTTCATCCATTATAATTATGTCAGCATTATATGAAACTGCCTTCATTATTTCTACCATCTGTCTATTTGCAATATTTAAATCTGAAATCTTTATATTTGGATTTATATCAAAATCAAATCTCTCACATATCTTTTTATATTCATTCTCCATAAATCTTTTATCTAACAATTGTTTACCTTTTGTCTTTTCTCTACCTAGAAACATATTTTCTAATACAGTCAATGTGGGAACTAGGCTTAACTCTTGATATATAATACTAATTCCTATTTTCATAGAGTGATTAGGATCCTTAAACTTTGTTGGAATTCCTTTAATCATGATATTTCCCGTTGTAGGCTCATGAACACCTCCAATAATCTTAATCATTGTCGATTTTCCTGCCCCATTTGCTCCTACTAGTCCCCTTACCTCTCCCTTATTCACAGCAAAATTAATATTTTTAAGTACCTCAACCTCACCAAAATTCTTATAGATTTCCTTCAGTTCAAGAACTGTCTCCAATTTATTCCCCCCTATAACTAAAAAAATCAATTACAGTTTCAATATTATCGTATGGAGCTGAAACTAAGTCCCAAGATAATACATAACCTTCAATATGACAATCATCTAGTTTGCTTAAATTTTCCTTTATATACTCGGGGTATACCTTAGCAATATCCATCTTTCTGTTGATTTCAATTCCACAATAAATATCACAGTTAGATTGATTAACTAAAATATCAAGTTCATTTTTTATAAAGTCAATGGAGAATTTTTCATCATAATTATTAGCACCAATAATGTTTAGAAAATTAGTTTTTGAATCATTAAAATTGTCTTTAGTAGATTCTTTAACTAAACAGTCACATTCAAATGGTAAGCCAGCAGGTGCTTGAGTTATCCTATACATCATAGGTTTGTTAAAATCAACTAACTTTTGCATCTTACCTACATCTTGTCCTACAAAGTATGCAATAAAAGGAGCAAAAGTATCTATCCCTACTTTCATTCCTTTGCTATGGAAGTAATTGCTAATTTGAGAAATCCTATTTAAAATAATTTCAGATTTAATCTTAAAAAATTCATTCCATATTTTATTGTTAAATTTGTATTTTCCATTTTTATATTTGTCTATATTAAATGGTATGTTGTAATAATTTTCATTGCCATCTTTTAGTAACTCTATTTCTTTTTTCAACAATTCTACATCTAGTTTATTTAGATTATACACTTCCATACAATCCTCACAGAAGCAGGTAAATACACCATCAATACCATTGGAAAAGGAAGCATAGCGGATTTTATCTAAAAATATTCCATCAAAACCTATTTGGCTAAAATACTCTTCATATACATCATAAAAGTTGAATATATTCTTTGATTTAGAAGGGCAATAGAATTCAAAGTTTTCTCCTTCCTGAAGATTGTATGCTTTCATATCAAATCCTTTATAGTCTTTTAAGGAAATACTCTCATATAATAAGCCTATCTCCGAAAAGACTGGAAGCCAAAGATAAAGCTCTATATTGTGTTTTCTTAACAATTTTTGGGTTTCAATATAAAGGTCTTTATTTAGGCACCATCCCATAATAACCTTATCTACCTTCAAATTGTTAATCATTAATAATAACTTGTGTTTTAAATCATCAAATTCGATACTATCTCCTATAAATCCGCCGGTAAATATTTGCAATACTATTTTTTTATTTTTCATTTAAATCACCTTTATATCTTCTTTTTGCAAGCTTTATACCTCCAAAGGCTGGAGTATTTGTTTGCTCTATAAACACAAGGTTAGGGACATTTAACTCCCTTCTTATAGTCTCCTCTAGAATCTTACTATAAGATAGGTTTTTTAACACGCCACCTGAAAAAACTATATTAACACTATCCTCATTCTTGAACTCAAGATTATTGTAGACATTCTTAATTAAATCACATAAATAAGATGCACCTTCTGTTAAGATATCTCTTTTTAACCATTCTTCGTCGTCTGGATATTCAGTAACAAATTTGCTTATTTTTGCAATTTCATCAAATTCCACTATTTCAGTTATTTTATAAGGTAAATCTTCAAACCCTTGAGCATTAAAGTATTGCCTTACCTCATCGAATAGTTTTGAGTATTTATAAACATTATCACAATATAATAAAGTTCTTTTCAACAATTCGTTTCCAATCCAATAACCAGATCCAAAATCACTAAAATAATATCCCCATCCCCCCGCCCTTTTTGATCTATTCCTTTTATCAATTCCTACAACTATTGAACCTGTACCAGATATAACTACAATTCCAGGTTCTTCTGCTTGGGCATAAAAAGCTAGTAAGCTATCATTGCATAAATAAAACTTTTCTTTTGGTATTCCTAACTTTGAAATTTGTCTAGATATAATATCATAATCAGATTTTGAATCACATCCTGATATTCCAAGAACTATATAGTCTATATCTTTTATCTCTATACATAAATCTTCCATAATACTATTAAAACCAGTTTGTAAGTTTAAAAACACTTCTTCTATTCCTACAGATTTATAATTTGTTGAACCAAATATATATGATTTAATAATATTTCCATCAATATCAGTAACGCAAAATTCTGTTTTCGTACCTCCTCCATCTACAGATACTAAATAACTTTTCAATCCCTAATCCCCCCTCTTATTAAAAACAGAATATGATGATATGGTTTCTATTAAACATAAGGACACAACACCATTTATACTATGGATTTTTTCATCCCTTAACTTGATAATCTTCGGCATATTTTCTTGACTAATATTATTTCTAATGGACGTGCTTATATTTTTTATATCATTTTTACTTAATTCATCTGTTTGTATAATCAAAACTTCCGGATTTAAAATACATAATAAATTTGTAAATCCATCTGCTAGTGTATCTATAAGTGCTTTTTTAAAATTCAATGTACCTTCTTTGTTTTCTTTTATGCACTTTTTTAATTCATTAATGTCCTTTTCAAAGCTACCCTTATACCTAGATTCCTCACCATTTAATTCATAGTATTGCTTTGTTTTTAAATAACTAAGTTCCCCCGCAAAATTTGTGGCTCCTTTAAATAATTGTTCATTAATTATTATTCCTGAACCTATTCCATCACCGATATATACAAGAACCATATTTTTAATTCTATCTTTAAATATATCTTCATATATTCCTATGGTTGTAAGATTTACATCATTTTCAATGCAAACTGTACAGTTATATTTGCTTTCTATTATTTCTTTCAAATTTAGATTTTCCCAACTTGGAATATTGGGAATATTTGATACTACTCCATCCTTCACAACCCCTGGAACTCCAATACCAATGGCTTTTATTTCTTTATTATCACAATGATTTAAAAGACAATTTATAGCATTGAAAGTATCTTCTATTGAACTTTCATATGTATCTGTCCTAATCTTGAATTTCTTAGTATATTTTATTTCTCCAATAATATTTGAGATTGCACCTAAATAAGAGTTTTTGTAGTAGTATAAAACGATAATATTTGCTAAATCTCCATTATACTCAAATAATTGAGCTCTTCTTCCACCTGTTGATTCACTCATTCCACTTAATTTTATTACGTTCTCATTTAACAGATGGTCTACTACTTTATTAACAGTAACTAAACTTAACTTAGTAATTGTGGCTATTTCAGGTTTACTTATTGGACCCTTGTTCTTAATTATATTTTTTATTATATCTCTATTTAATTTTTTAATTGTTTTTGGTTGACCAACTATTCCGCTCAATATTTCTCCCACTTTCTTAAATTACTTTATAAACTTTATTAATTAAGTTTATTATACTAGAAACGCTTTCCTATGTCAAACATTAAATTTATTTTTTGTAGTTAATTTTTTCGGTCCTATCTCAACTATAAAATTGGAAAAAATAAGTTACAAAATAGTTACAAAAAAACCTTCCATTCTTAAAAGATTTGTTGTATGCTTAAAGTAACAACTTACAAATTGCAAAGGGGGAGTTTCTTTTGACTACAAAAGGAAAGACAATTAGAAATAAGATAATCACTTTAACCTTGGCAGGAATGTTGACTGTTGGGACAAGCCCAAGTTTTGCAGCATTAGGTGATCAAACATTAAAAAAAGGTATGCGTAATAATGATATAAAAGTATTGCAACAGCATTTAAAAGATTTAGGATATTTTAAAAATAGCGATACTACTACATATTATGGAGATGCAACTCAAAAAGCAGTTATGGATTTCCAACAAGCAAAAGGATTAAGTGTTGATGGAATATTTGGACCAAGTTCATATAGAGCTTTGGTGGGAACTACATCATCACCTTCTAGAGGGGATGATGGCAGACGAAGTAAAACAATTGGTATAATCAGCACTGCTAAAAAATACTTAAATGTACCATATGTGTTTGGTGGTACTACTACCTCTGGGTTTGATTGTTCTGGCTATACAAGCTTTGTTTATAAACAAAATGGAATTGCCTTACCAAGAACTTCAGAAGAGCAAGCTCAAACAGGTACTACAATAGAAAAGACAAATTTACAACCTGGCGATTTGTTGATTTTTAGCAATACATATAAATCAGGACCAAGTCATACTGGAATTTATTTAGGAAACAATCAATTTATTCATGCTAGTTCTGCAGGCGAAGGAGTTATTATTTCAGAATTAAACACTTATTATAATAACCACCTTTCATATGGAAGAAGAGTATATTAAAAGCAGTGGGGATAGTCCCCACTGCTTATTATATTCATACCCACTTAGAGGGGTATCTATCTCATATTTTTATATCTTTCAATATTGCCTTCACTTAAAAACTCATAGGCATCGTTGATTTTTTGAAATATCCTTGTGGCATCGGGTGATTTATTAATATCTGGATGATACTCTTTTGCTTTTTTTCTATAAGCTAATTTTACCTTGTAAATATCTGTGTCGTAATCTATTCCTAACAAATCACAACTTTCCTCATATTTCTTTTTAAATTCAGTAGTTGGATTTGAATATGGCTGATTTTGTTGATAGCCTCCATAGTAATAGCCACCAGTATTTTGTGTGTTTTGATATTCATACCATTGTCTAAATCTTTCTTCCCACTGTCTTTGCTGCTCCTCTTGTCTTTGCTGTTGTTCTCGTCTCCAGTTTTCTTCTTCCATTCTTCGATATTTATTACCATATTCGTTAAATGTTTTAAATTGTGCTTTCTTTCCTTCTTTAAGATTTTCCGCCCTATCAAATAGGTATTCTGTCATTATATATTTTACATATTTTAAATAGGATACAAATTTTGTTCCTAGGATTGGTACGATAATAAATAATGTTAATAATAAGAGCGTAACAGGATTGAGTAAAAGAGCTATACCAAAGGGACCTAAAAGAAAAAGAATAAGACAACCTCCTGCTCCTAATAAGCCTAAAATTCCTTTTCCTACACTGACTACCAATGAAACTATAAAATCTGTAACTCCAATAAATACATCTAATATAAAGGAAACAATTTTTCCTATCCCATATAAGATATTTCCAGCTATCTTCTTCATAACATTCATTAATGTAAACCTCACTTTATCCAATTAGTTTAACTTTTCTATGGCTTTTCATGATTTTTTGTTAAATTTATGATTGCACTTTGAGCAAGTAACTACAATTTTCCCTTTACCTCTTGGGATACGTAACTTTTGTTTACAATTAGGACATCTAAAATACTTGTGTGTCTTTGAATCTTTAACACGATTTTTAAAGTTTATGTATTTTTTATAAATAGGACTCATTAAAATTGAAAATTTATAATTTTCCATACTTCGTTTGGATATATCCTTCGAAAATATTCTAAAAATACTTATACCTAAAGGTATATAGCTTAGTATAGATATAAATCTTAATCTAGATATTTGTCCTGTTAATGATAAAATAAAAGATAGTATTATTAAAACTAATGATAACTGGTCACCGCCATATCTTCCTTGCATAAATTTTTTAAACCAATTCATAACAAATTCTCCTTATTGCCAAATTTACCTCTACCTCTATTATAGTTAATATGTGTAAATAAAACTACAGTTTATTATACTATTTAAAATAAAACGGTGGTATAACAAATTTTGTTATCCACCGTTCATATTTATTTTCCTACCACCCAGTAAGTTTAGATATTGCAAAATCAAGGTATTTTTCTGGTAATGACATAATATTCCCCCCATGTTTAATTTTTGTAATTAAATTTATTATTTTTGTTATTTTAATATGGTTCGGCTAATATTTTAAATTTTTCAGGGTCTGCTAAGAAACTTTCATATAATGGTCCATCAATTGTAAATGGTTGCTCCCAAGGTAGGGAATCCACATCACAAATCCTTATTTTTTCTACTGGTAAATAATTTTGATTCCAATCTAATCTAGTGCCACCATTTATATCTTTAAACATCAAAATAGGTGCTCCTTTTTTCTCTTTTAAAAGACTATAGTCCCCACCAGAAACAGTAGATATAATATCACTAAAAATAAATGGTTTGTTACCTGTATTTACTGTTAAATGATAATATTCTTTCGGAACAATAAAGCGGTCACCAGGTTTTACTTTTACAATTGTTACTTCAAATCCTATTTCGGTTGGTAAAAATAGAAGAAAAGCACCTGCACCATGAATTACTTCCATAAATTCCATAATACTTTTATTTGGATCTGTTTTAGCGTAATGAATATGTCCATGAGCTTTTAAATATTCTCCTGCTATTAGTTTAGGCAACAGCACGGTATATTCACATTTTAAATTATATTTATCAAAATGTTTTTTATGTTCAGGTAAACAAACCCCGTTAATCATATAGTATAAAGGTTCATCTTCAAAATTGGATTCCAAATCCCTAAATAAACTATTCATATCGGATAACATTCTAACAGCTTCTTCTTCTATAAGCAAATCCTTATCACTA
This sequence comes from Tissierellaceae bacterium, assembly GCA_033809995.1. GTDB lineage: Bacteria > Bacillota > Clostridia > Tissierellales > Tissierellaceae > Paratissierella. The sequence goes on along the minus strand of JAPXKQ010000016.1, from coordinate 404 downwards.
ACTAGTTTATTATCCTTATCATCGTACTTTACTTTTAATATAGAACTTGGAAAAGATAAGTCAATAAGCATTATATTGCCCCCTTTCAATATTTATTAATTTTTAAAAGCTTGCAGAAAGGCTATTCTAATTTTTCTTTTACTAATTTGAAACTATTTATCGATTGTACAAATCTTTCTGTAATCAATTGTGGAGCTGTAATAGCAGATCCTATAACCACGGCAAATGCACCTAAATCAAAGGCTTTGATGGCATCCACCACTGTCCAAATCCTCCCTTCACATATTACTGGCACCTTAACGTTATTTACCAATTCTTGCACTAGGGTGAAATCTGGACCACTTGTTGCAGGTCTTGAATAAGGTGTATATCCTGCCATAGTTGTAGATATAATATCAACTCCC
>JAPXKQ010000015.1:0-39368 GCA_033809995.1 Tissierellaceae bacterium | reverse complement strand
GAGCTAATGTAAGCTATAAAGAAGCTAAGGAGTTCTTAGAAAAGTTTAATGGCAATGCAATTGAAGCTTTGTCCTTCCTTGAAGAACAAAATAAGATAAAACCTAACGAAGAAGAAAAAAACAAGGATTCATCTTTGATTAAAAAAATTGAAAATTTAGTTTCAAAGCTAAATAAAACAAGTTTTATCATATATAAAAATGAAAAAACTGTATTGAATATTTCCTCATTACTAGCCTTAATAATAGGAATATTTACTTTACCTTTCTCCATAGCTATAATACTTTTACTTGTATTAACACATCATAAGATAAGGCTTGAAAAAAACAATGGAGAAAAATGTAGCATAAATGAAAAAATTGATAAGATATCAAACAACTTAACTTCTGCTACAGATAAAATTGTAAAAGAATTTACAGAATAATTAGTAAGCCTACTGAATAACTCAGTAGGTTTTATTTTTACTGTTACAATATCATAAAAATAGTATAATGATATTTAGAGGAGTGGTTATTATGGATAATAAAAAGATCTTAATTATAGAGGATGAAATCAAGATAAGTAGATTTCTACAATTAGAACTTGAGCATGAAGGCTATATTGTAGATACTGAACAAGATGGAAGACAAGGATTAGAAAAAGCCCTTCAAGAAGACTATGACCTTATTCTACTTGATGTAATGCTTCCCTCTCTAAATGGAATGGAAATACTAAGAAGATTAAGAACAACCTCCCAAGTTCCAGTTATTATGCTAACAGCTAAAGATGATGTAACGGATAAAGTAATGGGTCTGGATATAGGTGCAGATGATTATATTACAAAGCCTTTTGCTATAGAAGAATTATTAGCTAGAATAAGAGTAATCTTTAAACATAGTAGAATCTCTGCTACTGAATCAAATATTATTCAAGTAGATAAATTAGTTCTTGATATGAATAAGTATTCTTTAACTTATGATAAAGACCCTATTGATTTAACTAAAAAGGAGTATGATTTACTTAAATATCTTATGCTAAATAAGGAGATTGTCCTGACAAGAGATAATATTCTTGAAAAAGTTTGGGGCTATGATTATGTGGGGGATACAAATGTAGTAGACGTATATATACGTTATCTTAGAAGCAAAATTGATGATAAATACAATAAAAAATTCATCCATACTATTCGTGGAGTGGGGTATCAATTAAAAGATGAATAAATCAAATCTAGGGTCAATATTTAAACTTTTATATAAAGCTGTTAAAAAAATATTTCATATAGCATTATATGTAATAAAATTCTTATTTGACTTATTAAAGAAACTTATAGAAAAAATAAGTAATAGACTTAGATTCTCTATAACCTTTAAATTAACCCTTAGTTACATATTTATTTTTATATTGATATCTATTATAACGAATACTCTTGTCTTAGTAGGATTCATACGTTATATTGGTAATACTCCTTATTATGACTATATAACCATTTTGACGTTGATTCTCTTAGTTTCTAATGCATTAGGTATATTTCTTATAGTATTAATCGGATCAAAAACAAGCAGAAAACTTCTTTCTCCAATAGATACGATGACAAAACTGGTAAAAGAAATATCTATAAACGACCTAGATAAAAGACTAGACGTAAGAGGATCAAAAAATGAATTAAAAGATCTTGCTATAACCTTTAATGATACTCTCAACAGACTTGAAGAATCCATCGAAAAACAAAATCAATTTATTTCCGATGCATCCCATGAGCTTAGAACCCCTATTTCAGTAATACAGGGATATGCAAACCTGCTTAATCGGTGGGGAAAAGATGATAAAGAAGTTCTTGAAGAATCTCTTGAAGCTATTAAGAATGAATCTGAAAATATGAAAATTCTCGTTGAAAATCTTCTTTTCCTAGCTAGAGGAGATAAAAATACTCAAAAAATAAACAAAGAAAAATTTACCCTAAACCAACTTATGGAAGAAATATTAACAGAAACTAAGTTAATTGATGATAATAGTCATCATATAGCATTGGAAAGAAATGAAGAAGTCATTATAAATGCAGATAAAAACCTTATAAAGGAAGCCTTAAGAATATTCTTAGATAATAGTATAAAATATACTCCCTCTGGAGGAACTATAAAATTATCCGCTTATCAGAAAAATAATAGAGCTATCATAACTATAGTGGATAATGGTGTAGGAATTTCAAAAGAACATCTTCCTCATATATTTGACAGGTTTTATAGGACAGACAAATCAAGGGGCAGAGAGAGTGGCGGAACAGGTCTTGGACTATCTATAGCAAAATGGATTATAGACAATCACTCTGGCACTATTTATATAGATAGTAAAATAGATGTGGGAACAAATGTTACAGTAGAGCTTCCATGTTAGCCCTTTTTTGGCATTTCAAGCATAGTATTCGCAAATATAAGCTAGTACTCTTACTTCCCTATGGCATCATGTTCAATTCTATAACCCACAACGCTACCCCTTATGCACATTACATTTTGTACTGAATTATGATAAAATATGTATTTATTAAATGAAGTTTAGGGAGGCGTATCCATGAACATAAAGTTATTAGAGGCATTTTTAGCTGTTATCGATAATAAAACAATGTCCGCTGCAGCTGATAGGCTTTTCACTACACAACCGAATATTTCACTTATGATCAAGGATTTAGAGAATTACTATTCAACTAGATTATTTAATCGTGTTTCTAGAAATCTTTATTTAACTCTTGATGGTATAAAATTAGAGAAATATGCACGAAAAGTGGTTGCTAATTTTAAAGAAATGAACGAGGCTATGTTTAGCCAGAACAAGATAATACGTATTGGTAGTAGTGTAACAATAGGACAATATTTATTAAATGGCTATCTTAAAAGATTAAAATCATCAATGCAAAATATAGATTTTGAAATTGTGATTAACAATACTGAAGAAATTGAAAGACTGATATTAAATAATCAGCTTGATATTGCCATTGTCGAAGGGAAAATCAATTCAAAGAATATAACAGAAGTTGAAATACTAATGGATGAATTAATAGCCATAATAGGTTATGATTATCCTCTTAGTATCAATATAGAAAAATTATCTGATTTGGAACAATTACCTTGGATTTCTCGTGAAGATGGAAGTCATAATAGAAATCAATTTGAAATCGACATGAATGAAAGAAAGATTCACCCAAATGTCGTATTTAAGGCAACAAATTTAGAGACTATTATACAAGCAGTTGAAAACAATTATGGTTTTGCTATTATTTCTAAATTGGCTGCTGAAGAGGGAATAAAAAAGCAAAGTCTAAAAAAGTTAAACTTTGCTGATTATAGCTGTCCCCGTTCAATAAGATATATTTATTATAAAAGTCGAGATGAAGATCCTATTATATCTCAAATTTTAGATTGCATTAATAAATAATTGTAGAAAAGTACCTACTACACCTGTACCTAGAATAATCTTTACTGCACTTACTTTGTACCTTCTAAGAATAATAAATCCACCTACAAATAGTCCAAATTCAAGCCATCTAAAATCCCTAAGGACTATATTGTTGAAATCGGTATTAAATAAAGCCAAAACTAAAATTGAGACTCCTGCACTGGCAATCAAAGCTACAACAGCTGGTCTAAGAGCTCCTAGTACAGTTTGAACCCCTGAAAAATTCTTGTATTTGTAATAAAAATAAGCAAGGGTTAAACAAATAATAAATGAAGGAAGAATAACCCCAATGGTGCATATTACTGCTCCTAATGTACCATATACTCTCTGCCCAACAAATGTAGCTGAATTTATTGAAATCGGTCCAGGGGTCATTTCAGCAATTGTAATTAAATCTGTAAATTCCGCCATAGTTAATAATTTATGATTGTTAACTATCTGTTCTTGAATAAGTGGAATTGCTGCATAACCACCTCCAACACTAAATAAACCAACTTGTATAAAACTAATGAATAGAGTCCATAGAAGTTCCATCAATCTTCTCCTTTCTAGTGTCTAAAAATACGTTAATTAGTCCGATTCCTAGACAAGAAAATATAATATATATGGCACCTAGATTGAAGAAATAGGTAGCTATAAAAGCAACTACCATAACAATTATATAAAGGATGTTTTTCGTCTTAATTATTTTCATCCCCAAATTAACAACCACATCTAGAATTACTGCAGCTACTCCAGCTCTCATTATCTGTAGTGCAATTGCAATTACCTGATTGCTCCTAAATTCTTTATAAAAGATTGAAATTAGTGAAATAATGACGAAAGGTGGAATAATCGTACCTAATATGGCAACTATACTTCCTAAAATACCATGGATTCGATATCCTAAAATAACACTTGCATTGACAGGAATAGGCCCTGGACTTGATTGTGCAATAGCAGTAATATCCAACATCTCATCTTCCTCTAGCCATTTTAATTCTTCAACAAATTTTTTCTTGTATAGAGAAACGATAACGAAACCTCCACCAAATGTGCATGCGCTTAAAATAAATGTTGTAGTAAAAAGTTTCAATAGTTTGTTTTCTTTCATGTGCATCTCTCCTTACTCCAACAAGTTTAGCATCAAATCCTTAATAAGTAAAATATATATTCGTTATAATGTATATAAGGATTTCTTATGTACCCAAACTTCACCTCTGTACACTCTATTTATTAGGTTCTATTTCAAACAATTTCTTATCAAAATTATACTTAACAGATACATCCTCTACAATTTCGGTATTGGCATAGGATAAATTAGCATCACGATTAATCTCTTGATTGTTACTCCAAACAACATTGGAAATTGAAGAATAGTTTTCGTTATCAATTCTTACGAGTACCTCATATCCTTTCCATCCCCTCTTTTGTTAAGAAATCTACTGTATATATCTTTTTAAGAAGAGATTAAAAATCGGGATTTTGAATCTCCTTTGGTGTGTTATTACGAATAAAATTTCTTGTTTTCCATACACATTGCGCTTTATTATTTAGATTATCTCAAAAATAAACTCACAAGGTTTTTGACCATTGCTGTTAATCGGTGATGAAACAATTTTTTTGTTTTCAGCCCAACACCCAGTTGCAACTGTAAGTGACGCCGAAAAGACCCTGCGCAACAAAAACAATAGGAAAGCGGCATAGCATGGTCATCGGTATCATCCACGAGATTAGAAACCGTCTTGCCATTTTTTACGGCGGCGGAACAGACACATTTGTATTTTTCGTTTTCTTTATATAAAAAAGTTCCTAATAATAAGTTGTTTTCATTCAGGACAATTTTTTCCGAGTTAAAAATATTGTTATTCAGATGATTCACTTTTTCATCTAATGGTTTCCCAGCCAGATCTTTTCTGGTTTTTTCACATTGTTTTAAAAATTCCCTACTGCCTCCACAAGCACATGAATCTAAAATCTCATACATCATATCGGGATCAAGCAATTTTTCCATACGCGCAATAACATCTACCAAATTTCCGTTACCGATAATTTCTTTTATGATTTTTTCATCAACATTATTTTTAGCTAGCCTCTTTTTAATGCCATAAATTCTTGCCATTTATTTTTCTCCTTTCAGCTTAATCGGAACAAAATAACGAACTTTACCGTAATTCCATTCTTTCATCTGCGACGAGTGCGGCCCAGCAAAGTGGTATAACGTATGGCGGTCAGAAGCTTTATCAAGTTCCAAATGTTCTTGCTGTGTGAGCCATGCATTTATCCCTTTATATACTCGATCATATTCGCTAAATTCCCAACTGTCTGCAAGCGCGGCAGCGAATAAGCCACCGTCGAACGTGATGATCCCAAATTCTTCGGTGTCGGCTTCGGTTATCCAATCTTCAAGCATAAACATCCAAACGAGTTTATTGTGTTCGGCATCATGATACATAAAATCGCGCGGGTTTATTTTATCTGCAATTCGTGAGCCAAGCCGTTCCCACATTGAATCAAATCGACGGTGCGCATCATCACTCTCAATATTGAGGTATCCTGAAGTCACCATGCGGCAAGGTGGCATTTCAATAACAAGGATATCTGGCTGTCGCTCCACTTTTTCAGCGGCGGCTAATAAACGATTCACATTTGCCGAATTTCCATCGTAATCCACATTGATGAGCTGTGTTTCAAGTTCTTTCGCTTTCTTATACAGTAGCTTGACATCTGATTCTTTGCCGAAATCAGATTGTTCGATTTGTCGGATAAATTCTAAAATAATTTCTTTCAGTTCATGCAAAAGGGAAACTTCTTCATCAATATCTTCAACCTTTTTACCCAACACTTCTAAAACAATCTCGGAACCGGATGTATTGAATATGTGCTGAATATCCTTAATACTAATATTTAATTTGCGTAAGATCAAAATTTGTTCCAACCGTTTTACGGCAGCTTCATCATACAGCCTGTAAGCGTAATCATCGCTTCGAGTGCTTGTTATCAGCCCCATATCCTCATAATACCGAAGCGTACGGGCTGATATATCGTATTTGGTTGATACATCCCTGATTTTAATTAATTCATTCACGCTTCATCCTCCTCATCGTTGGTTTTAATTCAGTATAAACTATTCCCCAACGGCAGAGTCAATGGGTAAATCAATGTTTTTGGATAAAAATTAATGAATTAGTCCAATACTTCCGCAACATCCAACTTGCTCACACAACCCTACCAAAATCCAAAAAACATCCAAATCGTCCCCTCGCGAACCTCTGATACTCGTCAAGCACTGATATCAATACCACGCCTTGGAATGATAAAGATGTCATAAGGAGATGGTATCCCCTTGGTGGAAGGGTATCTTTCTAAAAAGTAGATAGTTATGATGTAGGCAACCACTTTTTCTAAAGTGTTCCAAATATCACACCCGATTTCATCACAATAGGAAAAATAGTCAGTAGATAAAATTCCACGTTTTATAATCAGCTTGCAGGCGGGTTTTGTGATGAAAGTGGCTGTAACTGTTCTTGCTTCACTCATAGTATTCATTCCTTTTGAACGTAGTAGTAGGTAGTAATAACTCATAGGAGTTGGAGCTGAATAGTTGTTGGGGAAACATCTTTTACGGTAATTTTGCGGCAAAACACCAAAATGACTGTTGAATGCTTTTGTAAAACCCTCGTGTAATTCAAATCCTGAATCTAACGCAATTTCTAATATGCGTTCTTGATTATTGGAATCAATTAGTTTTCCGGTAGCCATTGATAACCTTAAATCTCGTATATACTCGAAAACTGTTTTATTCAACAATTCTTTGAATATACGCAAAGAATGTCTTTTTGAATATCCTGCTTCAAAGCATATATCATCAATGGTTAATTCATTATTAATATTTTGGTGAATGTAATCCTGCATACGTATTACAGCTTTTATTGGTTCTGATTCAGTCATTTCCTACCTCCACTATAAGTATACAGCATCAATATTATAATTTCTCGAACTACATTGCCATTTTAGCAAAATATATAAATAATCTGAAGTTCAATTTTCAGCAATTGTTTTTATATTATAATCAACAAAACCCTCAAATTATAGTTATTTGAAGGTCTTGTTGATTACAATTTATTTTAATTATTTATCATCATAATGTCCCCTGCATTGGGATATTTCGATTGTATTATCTTGTATTCGATATACAAGACGATTTTTATCATCTATTCTTCGTGACCACCACCCAGATAAGTTACCCTTAAGTGATTCAGGTTTCCCTATTCCTTCATTGTGAGTACGATCAATGTCTTGAATAAGTTGATTTATGCGTTTTATTGTTTTTTTATCTTGACCTTGCCAATATATATAATCATTCCATGCTATTTCTGTAAAATTTATCTTCATTGTTCCATTTCCTTCAATTCTTCGATTGATTTAGAAACAAATTTACCTTTATTTGCTTCATCAATGGATTCTTTAAGGATTCTCATATTGGATTGACTAAAAAATGGATCTACCTGTGTTGTAATTTCAAAAGGTATACCGCCTTGTCGAATACTTTGTCGGATAAAAATATTAAAGGCTGTTGACATGTTTAAACCCAACTCATCAAATAATATCTCTGCCTTTTCTTTTAAATTATCATCAATACGAATATTTATTTGAGCCATATTAATCACTCCTTTCAAATATATTGTATATTATTTGATATACCTTGTCAATATATTGTATATGATTTTCTTATGATATTTATTATATATTATGTAATTACTAATTTAATATCATGTCAGGAAAGTTATTGCTATCAATTATAACATTACAATCATGTAGATAAGGTATTTTAAATCCATCAGTGCCTTACTAATTTTAATATCAGAACAAAGAAGGTATATGAAATAGTGGTAGGTATCAATCAGATCTGCATCGGCTATCCAATTAATTTTTATATATTCTTTTCCTGTGGATATTATTTTTGCAGTTTGATATAGGGTGTAGCCTTCAGTATTAATTTCTCTAAGAACAATTTTATTAAAATCAAATCCATTTGGTTTTAATATATGTTCTGGGATTTTCCATAACATATCATCAGCAGTTAGGAGAAAAAGGATAGCAATGTGTCTAGGCGATATATCATAGATATCAAGATCCTGATTATAAAGTGCATTATAGAATCTTTCTTTATGATTATGGTTTAGAAATATTTCTCCCTTAAATTTATTTGTTAGAAACTTTAGTCTATCCTTAATAAAGAGATGATACCCCCGACCTTTGAGTTATCGCCTACATACTCAGTTTTATTTTTAAAAAGCTGCGAAGTAAGACTGTTGTCAACCGGAGATATGCCTTCCAGCAGCAAGAGACAATAACGAATTAGCATAAGGCTTTTTAATATCTTCATTAATTTCTTTCAATACCCTTTCGTCACAGGATAGCTCCATATCCGTACTCATTAACATGAACGCAATCCACACAAGGGGATTGAAACAGCATTTGTATTCCGTGGCATAAGACTAAACACACTTTCAAAGGAAAATGGAATTATAAGACGGAATGCCACCACGCCCCACAAAGCATGGGATAGGTAAGTAGAATAATTAGCTAGTAAGTACAGATTGGTAATTTAATTGTAACTTCCCCACCACCACTTTTATTATTAGATAATACAAGCTCCCCATTATGTTTTGTTATAATGGCATTTGCTATATATAAACCCAATCCATGATGTCCAGTTTTTGTTCTACTTTCATTTTCCATAAAAAATTGTTCTTTTCCATACTTTAACATCTTTTCAGAAAAACCTTTCCCCTGATCTATTACCTGAGCAATTAATTGAGAATTATCTATTGTACTATTAATAGTAATAGTTGAGTTGTTTGGAGAAAAATCTATAGCATTCGTAATAATATTCATAAATGCACGTTCCAACTCATATTCATATCCTTTTATATATAAATCTTCTTCAATGTCTATATTCCAATTAATATTAATATCTTTTATTTTTCCCAGTGCTTCTCCTTGTTTCCTTAAAGAATTTATCAATTTCCCAATATAGGCAATTTCATTTGGCTCATTATTTTCTATTTCCTTTTTTGTAATAGCTAGCAGGTCTTGTAAATATCTTTCCATTTGTATACTGCTTTCCTCTATATAATTACAGTAGCTTTTCTGTTCTTCCGTTATATCTGTCTCATTAAGCAACCCTACATTACCCTTAACTATTGTTAAAGGAGTTTTTATATCATGTGCTAAAGCGGAGATTTGTTCTCTCTTTTGCTGTTCTATTGACCATTGTTTTTCAAGGGCTATTTTTAAAGAGTTTTTCATCTTATCAATTCCTTGAAGAACGGCATCTATCTCATTTATATCACTCCTACCAATATCAAAATCTAAATCCTGTTCTTTTATTTTTCCAGTAGCGGATAGAAGAGTTTTTAATTCACTGTTTATCTTTTTAGAAAACCTATTAGACCATAAAATGATAATTGTAATAAGTTCAATGAAGAATATAACTACTATTGTAAGTTCTGCATTAGGTAAAACCCTCCTTAAAGTTTCATTTTTGTATTCCATCTTTAAAGGATAGCTAATAATCAATATCCCTTCTGCACGATGAATGCTAGTAATATAATTTGATAAACCTCCAGTTCCTTTACCAGCAAGGTAGTTGTCCCAATTTGTCTTTCTATCTCTGGGAGAAAAATTTCCATATAAGAACTGTCCATCTTCTGAATACACTCCAAAACTGCACATTGGAGTTAACAAATCCATAGTCACCTTAGAGGAGTCCTTTAAATCATCAAAATTCTTCCGAATCATTTTTTCAGAGTAATTTGCTGGATAAACTCCAATTGATGCTACAATGAAAAAGAAATAATTGACTAATATTAAAGCAATAATTAGTATACCGAGAGATATAACATATTCAATAAAGGTTGTTCTAAGTTTTTTACCTTTTCTTATTCCCACTTATATCCTACTCCCCAAACTGTTTTAATTGGTTCTTCACCAAATTTGATAAATTTAGCCCGTATGTTTTTTATATGCTCAACTATTGCACTTAGGTTACTGTCCCTTTCAAAACCAAAAATTGATTCAAATATTTGTTCCTTTGAAAAGATTTGACCACGATGAAGAGCTAAAAACTCACTTATTTCATATTCACTTTTAGTTAGAGGAATCTTATTATCAAGTACAAAACATTCTTTACTAGATATTGAAAATCTAACATTACCCATATTTACAGAATTCATCTTTTCCCTTTGTTCTCTTCTAATATGAGCGTCTACCCTTGCTCGGAGTTCTTGAACTCCAAAGGGTTTTGTTAAATAGTCATCTGCTCCTAATCCTAGTCCTTTAATTATATCCGCTTCATCTGATTTTGCCGTAAGAAATAAGATTGGTGAATCTACAAGTCCTCTTATTCTAGAACATAGTTGAAATCCATCAATATCAGGCATCATAATATCTAATATAATTAGATGATAATAGTTCAAATCCTCATGAAAGACCTTTTCTGCCATTTCTATTTTCTTTACAAAATGACCACTTTTACTTAGTATATTATCTATCAAATCTAGAATAGCCTTATCATCATCTACAACCAAAATATTAGCCATAAAAAACCTCCTATTCCTCCGCCCTCTTTCCTTCCCAATTTCTAAACCATATTATCATAAATACAAGGGATAAAATAGTTCCGACAATAGATATAATAACTCCAAGGAATAAATCTGGATCTCTAAAAATACTATCAATAATTTGATATTTCATAAGTAAAGATTCAATAAACCTAATGCTCCAGGAACTTGGAAAAAATGGCCATCTACCATCCCCCATACCTGTTAAAAATAAAGCTGATATTAGTGACTCTACAATTCCCACTCCAATGGAAACTCCCTTTGAAAATCTAAAGCTTAAAAAGAAATGTAATACATATAAAAAAATATTACTTCCTATTAATAGCCCAACAACAGCTAGATACATAGTCAATGGTAATGTATCATTTTCTATAAATGAAAATCCTACATAAAAACCAATAACAGCTAATATGGTACTAAAACTCCCTAATAATAAAAATATAATCAGCTTACTAATAAACGATAACTCTTTGCATTCTGAACTGGATAAAAGATTTTTGTAGTTTCCCGCCATATATTCTTGATCCGCCACCATTGAAGTAATTATACCTATCAATATAGGAAAAACCATACATAATACTTGTAAATATGCTGAAACTTTGCTATAAGCACTCCAAGGCGCATAAGAGTAATAGCTTAAAAATATAATAAGTCCTAATATTGGGATATATAAATGAATCCAAATCATTTGTGTAGATTTTAGTTTCATAATATCAGCTTTTAGTAATTTTTTTACCTGTAACATTTAATTTACCTCCTTCTTTCTAAACCAAATTATAGTTAGAAGGGTTAATAAGGTAAAATAAATAATAGCAGTTATAGTATCTTTTATAATCATATCACCATTTAATAAGGGGCTGTTCTCTGGAACTGGAAGACCATTTGGTAAAATATGAAGAACTGGTGCCATTAATGCAGATGATATTCTATATGGTGAAAACCGTAAAATTGAATTCGTATCAAAGGATACTACCCCAATAATTGTCATAGCTATATTAAAAAGTACACTAACAAACATATTAAATTGTACAGTTAAAAACATGATAATAGGAATATTGAATAAAAATGTAAGTATCAATATAACAGATGCAAGAACATTTGCTTTTAATGGTATGGTAGATTCAGATACTAAGCCAACCACATGTATCCCCGCCATAAAAATCAAACTAGTTAATAGGAGTAGAATGCTTACATAAAGTATCTTCCCTAGCCATATAATACCTTTATCTTGGGGATATAACAATACTCCTTTGTAAGAAAGGTCTTTCTCCCTTGTAATTGCCTGTGCAGATATAATAGCCAACATCCCTGGAAGAAACATAACATACCACCAATTGTATGCTCCATTTTGACCTCCACCCCATGAAAAACTTAATAAAAGCGCAATTAGTGGCGTTATAACTATGAATTTGTTTGTAGATGTCCTTTTGCCTTTCTGAAATTCTGCCTTAATTATATCTATCATTGATTTTCACCCCTATTTCTTTCTACGACATCAATAAATAACTTTTCAAGATCATCCTTCTTATCTATTTTTCCATTATATCCAATGATACCGTTAGATATAATACCTATTTCATCAGCTACTTGTGCAACTTCCGATAGTATATGACTAGATAAAATAACAGTCATACCTTGGAAAGGAAATGAACGAATTAACTCTCTTAACTCCTCAATACCTATGGGGTCTAAACCATTTGTAGGCTCATCAAGTATAAGTAGCTTTGGTTTATTAACAATAGCCATGCCAAGTCCTAATCTTTGTTTCATTCCCATGGAAAAATTTTTAGCTTTCTTCTTGCCTGTTTTCTTTAGATCTATAATATTTAGGACTTCTTCTGCCCTAGTATCGGGAAGTCCGTAAAGAGTACAAGCAAGTTTTAAATTTTCAATTGCAGTTAAATTTGGATATATGGCTGGACTTTCAATTAATGCCCCAATATACTTTAAATCTTTCCTTGACCATTGACGATTTTCAAATAATATTTCTCCAGAGGAAGGTTTCATAATTCCTATTACCATTTTTAATATAGTAGATTTTCCTGCACCATTTGGTCCAAGTAGTCCAAATACAGAATTCTCTCTAATAGCTAATGAAACATTATTTACTGCTATTTGATTCTTGAATTTCTTGGTTAAACCCTTTGTTTCTAAAATATAACCCGACATATAATTACCCCCTATATCTCCTTGTATTTATTCTATAATTTAAGTATAAAAGGTAATTATAAGGAATTTATAAGGATTTATAAATAAAAAACCAAAATCCCCCAAACATTAGTCTGGGGGTAAAAAAGGAAGAGCCATAACACCTAAATCATTTATGGAGCAGCTTCTTAATTTCCGGAATGCTACAACCCTGCCTCTTCAGCTTCTGGATTTCATTAATCCTTGCAACTGTCTTTTCCCTTGGAAATCTCCTCGTCAAATTCTCCTCTTCCTGTTCAAAGGGCAGCATTCCCTCCTCTGTGTAGTACTTCAGGGTGCTGTACCAGCTTCCAGTAAGCCGAACCAATTCCCCAATGGAAACATATTCTGACGCTGCTATCTTCTCAAGGGAGCGCTGTCTTGACATTTCTACGCCCTCCTTTTATATCTGATAGCGACGAAGACGCATACCATGGATCGGAATCTTTCCCATAATTGCATCGGCGACTGCTTCATATAACACATTGTCTATCTTCAATAAAGGAACCACTCCTGCACGGAGCACGGTAACTTCATGACCGTAATCTTTCAGGCGCTTCAGCACGTCCTCAAGGCGCTTCTCAGAGTTGGAAAACATGTCTTCCGTGTCAATGAATACTGACTGGGAACGTTCAATAAACGGAAAATCAAAATTTAAACCCGTGCCGACAGGCGTACTAATTAACTGTTTTTTAAAGGATAGAAAATTATTAAAACTTATTATTTTATATATTCATTTCCTATTAATACTTCAGATAATATTTCTGTTGGAATAACAAACTCGGGGTTTCCCATATATCCTGGGGCCACTTCGTATTTATCAAATGAAATCACTAATTTCCCTTCAGGATTAATATAGAAGCTTTGTTCACTTGAAATTTTTTCAAATGGATCTATCGCTTCTTCTTCCCCTTCAACCCAGTAGAATTTGTTTTCGTCAGATTTCATTTGCTCTTTCATTTGGCTCTTAATATTGTCACTTATAATATCAACATAGGTATCATCCTTAAATAAACTAGGCAATGTTATCAAGATTTGTTTTTCTTTATCTATAGTATCATATCTAAATGTTGTTGAAGATGAACCTACTGTATTTACAACATAACGGCCTATAGAAAGTATTTTATCTGTATCGGTTTTGACTATATATCCATGATCTACTCCTAAATGACCTCCACCTGCTTTTTCTAAATCCTTCATATCTTCCATAAACTGATTATATAGCTCTTTACCATCGTTTAAGTATTTTTCATTTAAACTATTTTGTAATTCCTTGTTTTCTAATCCTTGTATTTCCGGAACCTTAATATCTGCATTATAAGTATTTTCATCTACTTTATATTCTTTAAAGGTCAATACTTTTACAATGCCACCTACCACAGGTAAATTTGATAAATTTTGTGCCAATACGGGACTAGTATTTACTCCAGCTGTTAATAAAACAACAGATGCAGCTATAGAAGCTGATGCTATTTTCATTTTTTTAATATTATTCTTTTTTTTCATGTTTTTCCTCCCCTGTCTAATTGATCTTCTTACTACAAATTCTAATTCTTCTGGAATTTGAATATCTATATATTCTTGTTTTAGTTGTTCTAACTTTCTATTATCCATTTTGAGCCTCCTTATCTTCATCATCCATTGATATGCGTAACATTTCTAAACCTTTATAGAGCTGAGTTTTTACTGTATTAACATTCTTATCTAAAATCTTTGCTATTTCTTCTAGCTTTAGATCTTCAAAAAACCTTAATATTATTATACTTCTATAATTTTCTGGTAATGATTCTAAGGCATTTTCTAAGTCTATATCAGGATAGTCGTCAATTGTGCCTGTATCATTAGCAAGTAGAAATTCCTCGTCAGTTAGGATTTCCCTTTTTTTCTTACGAAGAAAATCTAATGAAACATTTACTACAATCCTATAAAACCAGGTTTTTATATAACTAAAATCTTTTAAGGAATCAATAGATGAAAAAGCTTTATAAATAGATTCTTGAACAACATCTAAGGAGTCATCTTTGTTTTTAACATAACTATAAGCTAGCCTATAAAAAAGTTCTTTGTTTTTAATAATGTAGTCTTCAAGTTGATCTTCTAAATTATTTATCATTCGTACGAATTTCTCCCTTCAGTTGTATAGATTCCTTTTTTCATCTTACACTATATAGACGTACATTCTGTCCAAAAAGTTTTATCTTTTAAAAAATAACCAATTTATTTTATCATAAATTCTTATGATAGATATTAGAAAAGAATTAATGGCAATATGTGCTAAGTCAATATCTACTAATGTAATAGACATTAATATCTAAATATTGAACAGAATATTTATAGATGATTATTGAAAATTTTTATGATAAATATATTGACCAGATGGTCAGTTTGCATTATAATATTAACAGACCATCCGGTCAATATTATTTGGCGGAGGAAAAATATGAAACGTAAAGCAAAAAATCAGCTAAGCAGGCGAAAAATTATTGATAGCGCATTACAGGAATTTAGTGAAAAGTATTATGCGGAGGCATCTATTAACTCTATTTGCAGCATAGGTAATTTATCAAAAGGCATTATCTATCACTATTTCAAGGATAAAGATGAACTTTACTTAACCTGCATTAAGGAATGCTTTGATAACTTAATTGCTTATATATCGGAGAATTTTGTAGTGGATAGTACTAATGTAAAAGCATGTTTGCAAAAATATTTTACTGTATGTAATGTTTTCTTCAACGAAAACCCCATCTATCTAAAATTGTTTTATAATGCTGTGATTAATCCACCTCAGCATTTAATAAAAAAAATTAAGGAAATCAGAGCTGAGTTCAACAAACTTAACATATCCATATTGACTGAACTGCTTAGAACGACAAAGTTGCGTTCAGATATTACGGTAGCTCAAGCTGTTGAACATTTCCTAATTTATCAAGATTATTTTAGTGTACTACAGCAAAGTGAAATGCAAAATGAATTGTCTCTAAATGAATATGAGAAATACTGCCAACGCTGGCTAAATATTTTTCTTTACGGAATTATAAATCAACAGGAGGAAAACGAACATGAGTAGTAAAAAAAGTCAATCACAAGAGTCGCTTTTATCAACTGTCAAACCATCAAAGGCGATAGTAAAATTAGCCATTCCGGCTACCTTGGCATTGCTTGCAAAAGCTGCCTATAATATTGTAGATACTGTTTACATCGGCATGCTGAAAGATGAAGTTGCATTAGCGGCTGTTGGTGTAACATTACCTTTACTTTTAATATTTGTTTCTATTGAGAACATTTTTGCCGCTGGTGCAGCTGTACTTGCAGGTCGTCAACTTGGTGCTGGGGATAAGGAAGATGCAAATACTACGGTTTCAACAATAGTAGGAATTTCTTTAATTATTGGTGCAGCACTATGTGTTTTCGGCATTATCTTTATGGATCCGTTGCTTAAAGCATTTGGTGCCTCTGCTAATGTACTCCCACAGGCAAGAGATTATGCATTCTGGATGTTCATTGCTGCTATAGCAAATATTCCAGCCCAAAGTCTTAACTGTGCTGCAAGAGCAGAGTCTTCTGTAAGAATAACCTCTATTGCAGTTATCACAGGTGCATTGCTAAATGTTATCTTAGATCCAATTTTTATGTTTGAAAGAGGTTTTGGTCTTGGTGTTGCCGGGGCATCTATTGCAACTACGATTTCACAGTTTATAACAGCAATTATTTTGTTCTGGTATTACTTAAGTGGAAAGTCAATTATTAAGCTAAAATTGAAAGCTATCAAACCAACTGTAGACTTATTCAAGACAGTTATAATGATAGGCGTTCCCACAGCAGTAGTACAGATATGTCTTGCAATATCCACCTCACTTACCAATATGGCAGCAGCAAGCTTGCCCGAAAGTGATTTGATTATTGCTGCATATGGCGTGGTTCAAAGGCTTGTATTGGTTGGCCATTATGTAATCTTAGGTTTTATGCAGGGATATCAGCCTGTAGCATCCTATTCCTTTGGAGCAAGAAATGAGGAACGATTCCATGAATCCGAACGATTTGCCTTGAAATCTACAATATTTCTTACACTATTGGTAGAAATTGTTTATATTCTTTTATCAAAACCTTTAATAATGCTATTTAACCAAAATCCATCGGTAGTAGAATATGGTTCTAAGCTATTGATTTCCCAAGTGGCTATTTATCCAGCCTTTGGTGTTTGTTATCTTATGACCATTATCTTCCAAACCATTGGTTCAGCAAAATATGGTGTATTTCTATCAACTTTACGTCAAGGCTTGTTGTATATTCCATTTATTATGCTATTGCCAAATTTCTTTGGGATTTTAGGTGTTTATCTAACTCAGCCAATCGCTGATGTATTAACAATTGCTATTTGCGTATTTTCCTATCCAGCAATGAAGCGTATTTCTACTCAAAATATCAAAGCCATTAAGGAGTAGTTGTCATAACTATATCAAGCAAATCCTCTGGATTGGCTAGTAATATTATGATAGGAAATATGGCATAAAATTTGAGAGGAGACAGATTTAGGGTAATGTTAGTAAAAGATGAAAAAATAGAGATCATTAAAGAAACTTTTCCTGGAGAACCAGAGCAAATGTTTGATTATATGGTGAGCTTTAATGAACTTATGATGAAATATAACTCTGCCATTCGTGAGATAAAAACAAAACTTGAGATACTTAACGATGAGCTTTCTTTAGGTGATAATAACAATCCAATTGAATCCATTCAATCAAGAATAAAAAAGCCCATTAGCATTGCGAATAAGTTGAAAAAAATGGGTAAACCAATGAATCTTGATGCAATTGTTGAAAATCTGAATGATATTGCTGGTATACGTGTAATTTGTTCTTTTATTGATGATATTTATAAAATATCAGATATGATTGCAAAGCAGGATGATATAACTGTTGTGGAAATAAGAGACTATATTAAAAATCCTAAGCCAAACGGATATAGGAGCTATCATATGATTGTAGAAGTCCCAGTATTTTTTTCTGATTGCAAACAGCTGATGCGTGTTGAGATTCAAATACGTACTGTGGCTATGAACTTTTGGGCAAGTTTAGAACATCGTTTAAAGTATAAGAATAATGTAAAAGATGAAGAAGAAATTGTCAATGAGCTGAAAAATTGTGCAGATATTATAGCAAATACTGATATGAAAATGCTTGAAATAAAGAAAAAAATCAATGCCTTTCACTAGGTGTTTTAACTATTGTTAGTAATGATTATTTGCTGGGGATAAGCATCTCTCCAGCAAATAGTGAGGCGGAAAGATTTATAAAGAGGGAACAAAAAAGCAAAGTCTAAAAAAATTAAACTTTGCCGATTATAGTTGCCCACGTTCAATAAGATATATTTATTATAAAAATCAGGATGAAAATCCTATTATATCTCAAATCTTAGATTGCATTAATAAATAATTGTAGAAAAGTACCCACTACACCTGTACCTAAAATAATCTTTACTGCACTTACTTTGTACCTTCTGAGAATAATAAATCCACCTACAAATAGTCCAAATTCAAGCCATCTAAAATCCCTTAGGACTATATTATTGAAATCAGTATTAAATAATGCAAGAACTAAAATTGAAACCCCTGCACTGGCAATCAGGGCTACAACAGCTGGTCTAAGAGCTCCTAGTACAGTTTGAACCCCCGAAAAATTCTTGTATTTGTAATAGAAATAAGCAAGGGTTAAACAAATTATAAATGAAGGAAGAATAACTCCAAGGGTACATATTACTGCTCCCAAAGTACCATATACCCTCTGCCCAACAAATGTAGCTGAATTTATTGAAATTGGTCCAGGGGTCATTTCAGCAATTGTAATTAAATCTGTAAATTCTGCCATGGTTAATAATTTATGAGTGTTAACTACCTGCTCTTGAATAAGTGGAATTGCTGCATAACCACCACCAACACTAAATAAACCAACTTGTATAAAACTAATGAACAGAGTCCATAGAAGTTCCATCAATCTTCTCCTTTCTAATGTCTAAAAATACGTTGATTAGTCCAATTCCTAGACAAGAAAATATAATATACATGGCACTTAGATTGAAGAAATAGGTAGCTATAAAAGCAACTACCATAACAATCATATAAAGAATATTTTTCATCTTAATTATTTTCATTCCTAAATTAACAACCACATCTAAAATTACTGCAGCTACTCCGGCTCTCATTATCTGTAGTGCAATTGCAATTACCTGATTGTTCCTAAATTCTTTATAAAAGATTGAAATTAGTGAAATAATAACGAAAGGTGGAATAATCGTACCTAATATGGCAACTATACTTCCTAAAATACCATGGATTCGATATCCTAAAATAACACTTGCATTGACAGGAATAGGCCCTGGACTTGATTGTGCAATAGCAGTAATATCCAACATCTCATCTTCCTCTAGCCATTTTAATTCTTCAACAAATTTTTTCTTGTATAGAGAAACAATAACAAAGCCTCCGCCAAATGTGCATGCACTTAAAATAAATGTTGTAGTAAAAAGTTTCCATAGTTTATTTTCTTTCATATGCATCTCTCCTTACTTCAACAAGTTTAACATCAAATTTTAAATAAGTAAAATATATGTTTATTATATTATCTATAATGATTTATTATAGATACCAAGTTGTTTTCGCACAACAAAATCCCCCAAACATTAGTCTAGGGGTAAAAATAGGAAGAATCATGACACCTAAATCATTTATGCAGCAGCTTCTTAATTTCTGGAATACTGCAACCCTGCCTCTTCAGCTTCTGGATTTCATTGATCCTTGCAACCGTCTTTTCCCTTGGAAATCTACGTGTCAGATTCTCCTCTTCCTTTTCAAATGGCAGCATTTCCTCATCATACTCACAACAATAAATATATATCTATATTTAATAATAATTTATTGACATTCAATAAGTTATTAAATATAATTAATTTATCAATAATTAAGTGAGGTGCAGTTCTCTAGAAGTTTTTAAAAAATGGGAAAGCAAAAGCAATTAGATTTTCAACATTAGAGGCTATATGTAAAGCTTTAGAGTGCCAACCAGGTGATATTCTAGAATATAAAAGTGCTAAATAGAGGTGAATTTATGTATGATATTGTCATTATAGGCGCAGCCCCTGCAGGAGCTAACCTTGCACGATTAATTGGAGATAAATATAAAGTTTTATTAATAGATAAAAGGGATTTAGAAAACAAGAATCACAAAAACCTTGCAAACAAATGTTGTGGAGGATTATTAGCCCCTGATGCTCAGAAAATGATTGCAAAGATGGGCTTGGTTATGCCTAAAGATATTTTAGTTAATCCGCAACTTTTTGCTGTAAGAACCATTGATTTAACTAATAATCTAGAAAGACTATATCAGAGATTCTATATTAATATGGATAGGGAGAAATTTGATAGATGGCTAGTTTCCAAGCTCCCAATATGTGTAGATAAAAAGTTTAACTCCCTTTTTAAAAGCTTTGTTGAAGTACCAGGAGGATATGAAGTTACATATATTTATAATGAACAAGAGATTTCAGCAAAAACAAGAGTTATTGTTGGTGCTGATGGGGCTTTATCTGGTATAAGAAAGTCTATTAGTAAAGATATAAATATACCTGAAAAGTATATCTCAATTCAGGAATGGTATGAATGTCCATATCATATACCCTATTACGCAGCAATTTTTGATGAGGAAATAAGTGATTTCTACTCTTGGATAATTCCAAAGGATAATTACCTTTTATTAGGTTCAGCCCTTAGACCTAGGGAGAATACAAGGGAAAAATTTGATATATTAAAAGCAAAACTAACACAGTTAGGTTTTAATTTTGATAACAAAATAAAATCAGAAAGCGCATATATCTATAGACCTAAGAAATTATCTCAATTTTATGTAGGAAAGGATAGTATAGCTCTAATTGGAGAAGCCGCAGGTGCAATCAGCCCCAGCTCTGCCGAAGGAATAAGCTACGCATTAAAAAGTTCTTTATATTTAGCTCAAAGTCTTGAAGAAGGAATAGATGGATTTTTGGATAGGTATAAGCGAAATGTAAAGGATATTAGGTTAAATTTACTTCTTAAAAATTTAAAATCTCCAGTAATGTATAATCCATTTCTTAGAAAGCTAGCTATGAAATCAGGTCTACAAAGTATTAGATAAACTGTGGAAGTAAAATCTTAATTTTAGATGTGCAGATTTGCACATCTAAAATTAATCACTTTAATACTGACCTAAAAGACCTTTCTTTTTAGCATAGATAACCGACTTATTAAATATAATAATTCCTATAACAAAATATAGCAAAGAATTTCCAACCATAATTCCATAATCATGTATAGTAAAATCATTAAATGAATATCCTTTCATGATTATAAGCATAACATTATCTGCGGAAGGTCTAAAGGGTAGTAAATTATATATTAATTTATTTTGAGGACTAAACATTAATAAGGCAATTAAAAAGTATTGGATTATATTTAAAAGTGATTGAATTCGTTTAAAAATAAGGGCTAATCCTCCACAGATGAGTCCTATACCTAATATACTAAATACCCCAATTAATATTGGTGGTAATATTGATAATATCTTAATTTCTAGATAATAATTGGTAGTGAGCATGATAATAAATAACAATACAATAGATACTATTATATCTATAAGTAAATCAGTAAGACTTCTCACAGTTACTATTGTAGAAAGATTAATCCCAGACATATTTAATTGCTCTAATGTCCCTCTGCTGGCATCATTTATTATACCATAGGAAATTCCTGAATAGATCATCATCATAATAGTCCATAGAAAGTATCCTATTATAAAGCCTTCCATTGTATTTCCCATGTCTATAGGAGAAATACCAAAACTTATTCCAAAGCTTTCAAGTCCAAGAAACATAGCCATAAATACTACAAATAGGATTAGAATATTAGAAATCGTATTGAATTTGTATCTTATTAATTCCTTAAGGGTCCGTTCCAAAGATACCTTTACTAAATAATAATACTTCTTCAACTAATCCACCTCCTGGTCTATAAGGCTTAAAAATACTCTCTCAAAATTTATTTCCTTTTGTTTTATTTCTTTTATAAATATATCTAAATTTTTTAGCTCTTCAATAATCCTATAAATATCTTTAACTTCATAAATATCTATTTCTATTTTTGATCCATTATTTAAAATGTAAAAGTTATAATTTAGTCCTAATAAGGAGTTTTTCTTTTCTCCTGATAAGCTTTCATTAAGGACAATTTCATAGGTCACGGTTTTAAACATATCTAATAGATTATCCATATTATCCTTGGCAACTATTTTACCCTTACTTAAAATAATAACATCATTACATATATCTTGGACCAATCTCATATTGTGTGTACTTAACAAAATAGTTTTATCCTGATCATATGAAATATCCATTAAAAGATTTTTAATCTCTAAGTGGCTTTGAACATCTAAACCTAGAGTAGGTTCATCTAATAAAATAATATCTGTATCGCATATCAAAGTCATTGCTATAGCAACCTTTTGCTGCATTCCCCTTGAAAGGTTGTTAACTATTACATCCTTTTTTTCCGTAAGATTAAATCTGTCCAACAACTTGTTAATATCTTTTTCTATATTTCTTCCACCTAAACCTCTAATGCCCGCAAAATAACGTAAATTTTCCCTCGGTGTTAATCTCCAATTGGTCCAAGTATTCCACAGATTCTACCTTTTTCAACACTAAAAGAAATTCCATCAACAGCCTTAACCTTTTCATAATGTTTTGTTAAGTTACTAACCTCTACAGCAACCATCTGCTATCCTCCCATAATTATTTCATTTTCCTCATTATGTAATTCACCATTTCTACTTCATAATCCTTCTTTTTTTTAAATATTCTTTAGAATTTAATTGAAGAAATGAAAATAACATGTCTCCTATTTAAAAGTCCTAATTCAATAGCAGGCTCTGGGTACCACTACCTGCCATTAATCACAAAAAAACACTATACTTAAATAGTGGTAAAAAATAAGCAGACTAGATTGAGAAGTTAAATGAAAAAAAGACATACCTGAGTTAAAAAGACGTTTTAAAAAAGAGCAATGCACCTTCACTAGAATGTGTGTTGGTTTGTTAATTTAGAAAAGAATATAATTCTAATTCCTTGACCATCATTATCTGTTACTAAATCAATTTGGAAATGGAGTCAAAACCAAGTATCTGTATTGGTGTAGCACCAGTTTTATGTTATAATAAATTAATATAATACATTGTACTAAGCCATATATATCTAGATACAATTTAATGCCAAAAAATATTAACTAGGGGTGCCATATGAAAAAATCTACAATTACCTTACTACTTCTATCTCTCCTATCTTTGATACTCTCAGGTTGTAATAAAAGCCCAAGGGTAGAATCGAAAAATCCAATAACTCTCAATCTTTGGCATAATTATGGAGGGCAATTAAGAGAAACAATGGATGATATGATTGATGAGTTCAACGAAACAATTGGGGAACAAGAGGGCATCATAATAAACATCACATCTATTTCTGGAAGTTCAACTCTTCATGAAAAACTAGTCATGGCCGCAAATGATGACCCAGGGGCACCTCATCTACCTGATATATCTACTGCTTACCCTAAAACCGCACTTTTACTAGCCAAGAAAGGTCTTCTTGTAAATTTAAATCATCAATTTTCCTCAGAAGAACTTTCCAAATATATTCCAGAATTCCTAAAAGAAGGGCAAATCCATGATGATGGCTTATATGTTTTCCCTACAGCTAAATCTACAGAAGTTTTATTTGTAAATACTACCTTATTCGATAAATTTGCAAAAGAAACAGGTGCAAAACTGGAAGATTTACGAACCTTTGAAGGACTTAAAAGGATAGCATCTCTCTATTATAATTGGACTGATAATAGGACACCTGATATTGAAAATGATGGTAAAATGTTTTTCATTCCTGACTCCCTATTCAATTACTCTTTAATTGGATGTGAACAGCTCGGTGGAGATTTGTTCGATAATGGTTTTATTGACCTAACTTCTGGGGAATACAATAAGATATGGACATACTATTTTAAACCTGCTATTTTAGGGCAGTTTGCTATATTTGATGGATATGCCACTGACTTAGCTAAAACTGGTGATATCGTTTGTTCAACAGGCTCAACTGCAGGAATATCTTTTTTCTCTCCTACTGTAACATATGCAGATAACACCTCAGAACCAGCAGAGCTTGCCATACTTCCCTACCCTGTATTTGAGGGTGGAAAAAAAGTTGCTATACAAAGAGGTGCTGGTATGATTATAACCAAATCTACTAGGGAGAAAGAGTATGCAGCAGGAATATTTTTAAAATGGTTTACAAAACCCGAAAATAATATTCGGTTCATATCCTTAACTGGGTATCTTCCTGTAACAAAAGAGGCATTTGGTGTGATAATGTCAAAGGAAATAAAAAATGTACCAGATGAAAATATTAAAAAGTTACTTGTTGCATCAAAAGAAATGCAAAAAGAATACGAGTTTTATATACCTCCTTTATTTGACGGAGTTGATGAATTGCAGAAACAATATGAAGAAAAAGTCAAAAAAACTGCAAAAATGGGAAGGCAAGCATATATTAGACTTTTAGAAGATAATGCTCCCGAAAAAGAATATGAGACTATATTAAAAAATATGTATAATAAATTACTTGACGATTTCCAAAAAAATAGAATGTAAAAAAAGTATCTAAAGATGCATTAAGGTAGCTTTTTTTGAAACTCATTAAGGTCAGAACAAGTCCTAATAAATTAGAATTGTAGGACTTTCCTATTCGTTATAAAAAAGGACTGGTACAGTTGAAGGAAAATTTGTTTAGTAAAGAAAAAGCAAGTTTATTAAAATTGAAGCTTCAGAAATCCACTACTGCGGGAATATCTATAGGAAATAGACTTTTCCTATTATTAATTGTTTTTGTACTAACTATTATTTTGGGTATAATTGCAATTTTGTTTATTACTGGAGTCTTTAATTCTGGTCTTTTAGAAAGTAAAGAGATTGTCCAAAATGAACTTACATATGCATCAGAGGAAATAACTCAGCAGTATGGGCAATTCTCAAAACACGTAATAAAATTTTCTGAGGAGATGTCTAAGGGGGTTGAAAAAAAGGCAGATGAATTAGGTATATCCTTATCAGACCTTGAAGACCATCCTGAAGTACTAGAAGAAATAATATCTAGTTTATTTGATCAAACATTACTTAATCTTCAAATCTCCAAAAGCAGCGGTGCATTCCTTATTCTAAATGCTACTGTCAATCCTAACCTTGATAATGCAGCTGATTCTAGGGCGGGACTATATATTAAAAACATGGAGCCAAATATCATTAATTCTTCTTCGCCAACTATTACTATATTGCGTGGTTTCCCAAGCATTAGTAGAAACAATTCCCTTGGCCTTCATGCCCAGTGGAAAATGGAGTTTGATGTAAGTGATGCTCCATATTATCATCGACCTATAGTTGAAGCCAATCTTCAAAAAGGTCTTCCATTATCTAGGTTGTACTATTGGAGTACTGCATTTGTGTTCCCAGATACAAGTGAGAAAATAATGCTTTGCTCTGCACCACTAATAGACTCGAATAATAATGTCATAGGAGTCAGTGGACTTGAAGTTAGCTCTATGCTTTTTAAGTTATCTTATGCTCCAGTCAATCAGGAGTTTAAAAGATTGTTCTACGTTTTATCGCCAACAAATAATGAATCTATAGATCTAAAACAATCTATGCTGGCTGGTAATTATTTTGCTAGATTGAGATCTAAAAATAATAGCGAACTTAATATATTTGAAAACAAAAATTCTTTTTACACATATAGTCAAAATAAAGAGAACTCATATTGGGGAATGCATAAACCCATAAAACTATACCCAAAGGATTCTGTATTCTATGATGAGCAATGGGTGGTTGGCGTTATGATGCCGGAAAAAGATATACGTGCCTCTGTGGCCCAACCTAATCTGATTATATTTTTTTTGTTGATATTACTTTTTGCCTTAGGTGTAATTGCATCATTTTTCCTCAGTAAGAATTTCACAAGACCAATCTCTAGAAGTCTACAAGCGATTAAGGCTTCTGACTTTGGTAATATTCCCAAAACAAGGGTAGTAGAAATTGATGATTTAATTGATTTTCTTTCTGTACCAATTGATAGAAATGAGAAAACACCTGAAAAGTCAGACGACTTTTCACTTTCTATGCTTAATGAATTTATAGAAAATGTAAAGAAGCTCTCCCCTGCAGAACGCTCTGTCTTTAATCTATATGTCGAAGGTCATACCGCAAAAGAGATAGTAGAAATACTATATCTTAGTATTAACACAATAAAGACCCACAATAAACGTATTTATAGCAAGCTTAACGTATCTTCAAGAGAAGAGCTCCTTGTGTATATCAATATGTTAAAAGAATTGGGGAAGGACTTTAGTTAGCATCTAAGTGCATTAATTATCAACTAATTTGTCCAATCCCTCAGACTGGATAATATATTTTCGTGGATTATATGATACAATTTGTCTAGAGTCCCACATTGCAAACCAATATTCATCGCCGGTATGGGGTATATATACCTGATACTTTACCTTGTCTGAATTTGGGCGATATGTACCCTCTGGAGGCAAATCAACTATAAATATATTTTCAGCTAAAGAGAATCTTCTTCCCTTAAATTCTACCATACCCTTTATTATTAATTCTGTTTCTATATTTTCTGCTTCGATAACATCCAAAATAACCGGAATTATATCTCCATCATAGTACGGACTTTTATCATCATTGGGCATTATTTTCTGTTTAAAAATAACATCATTGGGGATTGCATCAAAATCCTTAGGCTCCTCATTGACATATACCTTTATCACAATATCATCTATAACAGTTTTAATAGTTTGATTTGTAACCATGATGTGTTCATCAGGTGGAGGGCCTGGTTCTTGAAGGAATAATGGTGTAAAGTCAGCTTCATTAGGTATGTTTACCCATTCTTCCCGCATTTCTTGTCCCTCCTTTACCGCAGTTAAATCAAATGTATTAGTGTTGATAGTAACCATTGTTCCCCTATTAAACGCGGCGACCACAATATAGATATTGATGCCATTCTTGGTGCCATTTATGGTATAATAGCTATCACCAATTGAATCCTCCATTATCAATTCGGAGCTCTTCATTAGATCCTTATATATACCTTTTACCTTCTCAAAAGCCTTACTAGTCTGGTATATCACAGAAAGTGCTTCTCCATCATCATATATGTTGGTAATATTAGCATTCTCTGGGATAGGAATGATGCTTGGAAAGCCTAAAGGAAGATCTAAATTGTTACCTTCTTTTATTATTAGCTCTTTTTTGCTTGTTTGTTCGACCTTAAGACTTTCTCCTGTTTTTACAGTCTTCTCATCTATATTGTTATTTTGTTCTTTTATAGATTGACTACCTGCTGTATCAATTAATTCGGTATTAAGACTTACATTTGATTCTGTATTGTTTGAAATTATATCTTCTACTTTGTCTGAAGTTTTTGTGCAGCCAACTAAGACTATTAATAAAATAGGGATAATTATATTTCTCTTCATAGCATTAATCCTAGAATGTAATATTGATTAAAATACTAATTTTATCGCCCTCATATTTGCTAATAGTTATAGTTACTCCAAGATCTCCTTTAGCACCCATTATAAAATATGAGTCATCCTTTTCAGCCTGTACAGTGATTGTACCCTCTTTCATTGTTTCATTGTAGAATTCAATTGCCTCTTCAAAGCTTTTGTCTGTCTTAAATATAATTCCTAAAGCCTTAGCATCATCATTGTCATTGACATTGATTATATTTGCATCATCTAGAAGTGGGATTACATCTTTAGGATATCTATTGGGTAAGCTTAGATTTTCTCCTGTTTCCCCTAGACTTACGCTTACAGACGGTCCATCAGTTTCCTCTTCTACATCGTTTTCATCTTCTAGGACTTCTTCAGTTGAGTTATCCACCGAATTTGCAATTGATGTATCATATGCTAGGTTTTCTTTAGGGCCTTGGCTAGAATTGTTTGAGCAACTAGCAAAAATTAATACAAGTATTAATATTATGAACAAGAAAATCCTTTTTCTCATGAAATCTGTCTCCTTTCCAACTATAAGCATTATTATTTGTATTTTTCATAAGTTCTTAGAATAATCAATACAGCTTGCTCTCTTGTAGTCGTACCTTTAGGATCAACAATTCCATTACTACCCTTTATCAATCCATTTTTATTCATGAATTTGACTGATTCAAGTGCCCAGGAAGATATAAGTTGTTCATCGGTGAATTTCTCAGAGCCAGCTGTACTAAAATCTGCCTGAGGATTAATTGTCTTAACTGCACGATGCATCATAGCAGCAACTTGTTCACGATTTGTTAAATCTTTAGGAGCAAACTTTCCATCCCCAACACCATTTACAATCCCTAATTCAAAAGCCTTATAAATTTCTGGATTTTGTGTATCACTAAATGCACTTAAATCTTTATAACTAGCAGTGCCAAATATCTTTTCATACATCTTCATTATAACTTCACAAAGTTCTTCTCTTGTTATTGGACCATTCATCTTGCCCTTAATTTTGTCTGTGATAAACCCATAATCTGCTGCCTTATCAAGCTCCGTGATAGCCCAACTACTTGCACCCTCGTAATTTTTTTGATATGAAGCTACGACTGTTGATGCTACGTTTGAATATGGTGAATAAATGGGATCTGCAGCTATATTGTTACCGTATTCATCTGTACCTGAAGAAGAATAATACCCAAATTTGACACGGAATTGGTAATTGTTTGCCTTAATATCAATATTTTCATTAATTCCCATATCTTCTGGATTCATTTCGATAATATTACCAAGGGAAAGGCTCACACCACCGGTATACTCCCAACCGCCATTTCCAACTCTCCAATCTACTTCATAAAACAATTCTGATTCATCTTCCTCAGCATTTTCGTGTATTGCCTTAACAGACTCAGGCACTTGTACACTCAATTCAAAATAGGGGTGACCACTATCGTAAGACTTTGTTTCTACCTTCAGATTTTTTGGTGCTTCAATACTTTTAATATTAGTCCCTGCATAAGAAAAACTTGTAACAACCATTAGTAAACAAATAACTAAACTAAAAATCCTTTTTGACATATTTACCATCCCTTCTTTAATTTGTAATATAGTACTTTATTTTCTACTTTTAGTGTATATAATCCGCACAAAAAAGTAATCACCCCTAGGGTGATTTTAGATGAAAAGTTCCATTATTTAATTAATTTACTATAATTTCACTTATACATGTATCCTGATATTTTTTTCCTTCATAAACATCGAGTATTGTTAATTTTATTTTATCTGTGTTTATAGGTCTAGCTCAGGAGCATTTAAAAAAACAGTGTTATGTAGTTTTTTACAATATTCATCCATTGCTTCAGCAACTTTCTTAGCATCTGCTATTGCTTGAACTACTGTCTTTGAGTCAGTAACTACGTCTCCTGAATCAAATACACCTTCCCTAGTTGTCTGTCCCTTATATGTTACTAATAATCCGTTAGCGGTCATAAATCCAGAATTATTTACAACAATAACATTTTTTGGTGTTTGACTTACTGCAATTATAACCGAATCACATTCAGATAGAGCTTCTTCTAGCTCCTCCAGTTTCATTCCTATTCCATTATCTTTAACAGTAAAATTTATCCATTCATCTTCTCTCCATCCCTAATAGAGATAAATCCCTTTCCTCTTTTATGTTTTATACCATGGTAGATTGCATTTTCAACTAAAGGTTGTAAAAGTAATTTTAACATTGGTAAATCATATAGCTCCTCATCAATATCTATATCGTATTCTAATATATCTCCATCTGATAGATTGTATGGTTAAGTAGTTGTTTACATGTTCAATTTCTTTAGCAATGGCAATCCAGTCTTCACCTTTACTCAAAGATGTCCTGAAAAAATCTTCCTTCAGACCCTTTCGTCGCTAAAAGTGCCCTTGCCTACAGCTTATCTTCCCATTAGCTAGGTGATAGGCTTTCTTTCAAGCCATCGGCTCGGCAACATATTTCGCAAACAAAAAAGAAGCTAGTTAATTAGCTTCAATAATTGTTCCTTTAATATCTTTATATCCATATCAATAAGATTAGATTTGAATTTACACCTTCCCCTGTTGATGCAAGCCACGAAGATTTTGCTATCGAAGCAATGTTAGGCATTTATAATCTGCTCAAGAACCAGCTCCCACTTCTCTCCAACAAGGTCTTTACCAAAGCTATGGGCTGTTCCTGTTCTACCAGTTTGAATCCAGCTTTCTCATAAATGTGTCGTGCTTCTACAAGTACGCTATTGGTCCATAAAATAAGCTTCTTGTGACCTGCACGCCTTGCAAAAGTAATGCACTCTTGTACTAAGCGGCTTCCGAGCCCCAATACACGAGCTTTCGGCTCTACCAAAAGGAGTCGTAATTTAGCTACTGTCTCACTGCTTTGAACAACGAACACCGACCCCACAATTTCACCATTCATTTCTGCGATGATGCACCGCTCACGTTCACAAGCATCTCTCATCTAGTTGTTGTATGCCTACCTTTATCATCATTTCTTAACCCATTAGTTTCAAGAACATTTTCACCAATAAGTCTATTAATCAAGGTCGACTTTCCAACACCTGAGGAGCTTATAAACGCAATAGTATTTCCACTGCAAAGATAATAACTTTTAACTGGTTAATAACCATCTTCACTCATACTTGAAGTAAAAAAACCTCATCGAATTCATCTAATGAGTTAAGCTCATTATTTTTCCACTGATAAGACGCATTATCATACAAATTTCTATAATTTAATCTTCATGGCTTAAAAGTGATTATAAACAAATCTTTTACATCCAACATTCCTTATGATCTATAACATATCTTTCAAATGAAATTGGTTCTTCACCAGTTATTTTTTCCACATCATAAGTAATTGACTCTGCAGTTCCAAGTTTTGTCATTAGATACAAAAACATCATTACGTTTGCAAATTCTTTTGGTGTTCCTCTTTTAATCCTCTCCTTCCTAAACTTTAATAGCCCTGGATTTTTATATTCAATTTTTCTACCTAACACTCTAGACATGATATCTGCCACTTCATAATAATCTATTGCAGTTTTACCTGTTAATGTAATCCCTTGATTTTTATATTTATCTTCTACTAGGGTTATTGCTGCCACCTTAGCTATATCTCTAGTATCTATGAAGCTTGTCTTTGATTTCCCTGCTGGAATAAATAATTCACCCCTCTCCTTAATTTCTTCCTTATGGTTAGTATTTAAATTTTGCATGAAAAAACTAGGTCTAAGAAAAACATAAGTTATTTCCAATCTCTTTATCATATCTTCAATCTTTCTATGGGGTACAATTGGATTTTTTTCAACACCTAATAAAGAAACAAATACAACTTTTTTATATCTTTTCTTTTAATAGATTCTAAGAAAGGAAGCATATCCTTTTCTGGATTTGCAAGATTTGGTGGCCTCATTAAAAAAATAGCCTTTACTCCTTCCAATGCATAATCAAAAGTCGAATTATCTAAGAAGTCAAAAGTTACTAACTCAACCTCCTTATCTTTAAATATTTTTTCTGCTTGCTCTATATTTCTAACAGCTACTTTTACATCTTTATTATCTTTTAATAATTCCTCTATTACATATTTACCTATGTTTCCAGTTCCACCTGTAATTAGATATTTATCCATTACCTATTCCCCCTATTTCAAATTTTGAATTATTTTACTTATTAAGTCTTTCAAATTATATAAATTATCGTCACTTATTCCTTTTACTGCACTACTTATTACCATATTATTTATTGTTTCAAAATCTGGTAGTTTCTCAATACAATATTCTGTAAGCCTTAATAGAGATGCTCTCTTATCTCTATAATGAGGTGTTTTCTCTATATAATTCTTATCTACTAATCTATTTATTATCCCTGATATTGTAGGTTTATCCATATCCAATCCTTCTGCAACCTCTACAGCTGTTACACCCATATCAAATTGGTCTTTTGAAGAATTCATTTCTATGTACTTTATTACTGCAAACTGTGCCACCGTAATATCCTCTTTTTCTAATTCCTTATTTAACCTGTTCTTCAAAAGCTTTGAACAATAGTTTATGCTATATCCAATATTCATTTTTTCACCTTGTTTCTGTATGATATTTAACTATATAACAATATAATATAGTTAGTGTACTAACTATATTATCATTTATATTTTTTACAGGCAATTAAAATTTATACAGATATCAGGTTAAAAATATAAAACCTTATGAAATATACTTTGAGCCTGTCATCTATATTTAATCCTAAAAACAAGGGTCAAAAAACGGTGTTTTTCACTGTTTTTTGACCCGAATTTTGTCCTTTAACCACTATTACTTTGTGGTCAAACCTTCTTATTGCACTTTTTCCGCTAGAGTTTTTATACGCTCCAGAGCTCTGGGAAACCTAGTATTAAATGTTTCTTCTTGTTCTTGTGGAACATCGGTTTTAACAATCAATGCAGTAACTCCATTTTTTTCGGTAAGGTAATAACTCTCTGTCCCCCCATTCCACTCTTTTTCGCGTTCCTGCTTTCCACGTTCTTTTGTGTCTGCACCGTGCCTGAATAATACAAACTCATTCGGATTAAGTTTCTCTATCAGACTTGTCACACCGTAACCACTTATAGATGATATAAACTGGATTTCATTTCCTTCTTTCATTACTCCCTTCATATATGTGCCTTCATCAATAATATTTGCCCAGTCACGGAATGTTATATCTTCCCAAAGAGTTGCCCAAACTCTTTCTTTAGAGGCATTTATTTCGATTGAGAATTGAATTTCTTTCATATTTTCCTCCTTAAAATAAAAAGTTTCACATATTATAAAGATTTCTTAATATAACATAAATCATTTTAGGAACGAAGTGGAGAAAACACCATAGTCTATAAATCCTTTGTTTGTTGGCGTTTAAAGGCGTTATACTTCTCCACCCTTGACATCAAAACCACCCACTCCACATACCTTGAGTTGATAAAAATTGTGTCGTAAAAACCCACTGATT
This sequence comes from Tissierellaceae bacterium, assembly GCA_033809995.1. Classification (GTDB taxonomy): domain Bacteria; phylum Bacillota; class Clostridia; order Tissierellales; family Tissierellaceae; genus Paratissierella. Next base: position 6,011 of record JAPXKQ010000015.1, on the reverse strand, counting down.
CTTTGCGGCAATATCTTTGGCAGATATGCTGAAGAATAATGCACCCCAACCATTGACATAGAGCCCTTTTTTAAAAAGTGCTTGTCTTGATTTCGCCTGCAAATTCATAATTTGCGAAAATCACTTGCATCCATGCGTAACGCTTACTAAATGGATATTCCCCTAGTACTATCAGTTTAGAACTATCGGCTGATAATTATGAATGTAAATATTCAACCTCTTCTACAACTATATATTATATACCCCATTAAATGACAAAACTTAACCCCCACTGTGCCCTTTTACGTAATAATGCTCTGGGTGGTTGATTTCCCAGCACTGGAGGGTCCCAAGATCATTTAGCCTTGTAAAATCAATAGTACTGTTACCCGATTAATCTTAACGGTTTATTTTAAAAAGTTATGGTAATTTCACCAAAATAGTTGCAATAGTATATTTATAAATATCAATTATATTTTAAAAGATTGACACATTTTACCGTACTGAATATAATAACTAACAGAGTAGGATATATATTATAATGATATACGGAGCCGGGTAATAACATTCTTATCATTACCTTCATAAAATAAATTATCATATAAATAGGAGGAAAAAATGGAAAAAGAATTAATTCGCTCTAAAGAGGCGAGAAAGGTTACCTTAGTTGGCTTTTTCATTAATGCATTGTTGACTACATTCAAGCTAGTCGCTGGAATTTTTGGAAAAAGTGGTGCGATGGTAGCTGATGCCGTTCATTCCTTGTCTGATTTTTTAACGGATATTGTAGTATTAATTGGTTTCAAATTAACCTCGAAACCTGAGGACGAGTGTCATAATTATGGGCATGACAAGTATGAAACCTTAGCTACTGTAATAATTAGTGTAGCTTTAGCTTTTGTCGGTTACCAAATTTTAAAATCAGGTATTATTAATGTCTTATTAGTAATTAATGGGGGAATTCTACCTAAGCCTGGATCAATAGCTTTAATCGCCGCTATAATATCAATTATTTCTAAAGAATTGTTATATAGATATACTGTCATTGCAGGCAAAAAAATTAACAGTTCTTCCGTTATTGCTAATGCGTGGCATCATAGATCTGACGCCTTTTCATCAATCGGTACGATGATTGGAATTGGTGGAGCGATAATTTTGGGTCAACGATGGACAATATTAGATCCAATTGCTTCAATAATTGTTAGCTTATTCATTTTTAAAGTAGCTTATGATATCTTTATCCCATCAATAAATGAACTTGTAGAAAAGTCCTTAAGTAATGAAGTAAGGGAAAGGATTGAAGAAGCATTTAATGAACTTCAAGATGTTAAGGATTACCATAAATTAAGAATGAGAAGAGTAGGAACTAAAGCTGTGATTGAAAGTCATGTATTAGTTGATGAAAATCTTAATATAAAGGATGCTCATGATATAGCAGGTAAGGTTGAAACCAGGATAAAAGGTTTAGTGGGTGAAAATTCGATTGTCACTATTCATATTGAGCCATATTATCCAGTAGAAAGAGATTAAATTGGGATAGCAAAGCTATCCCATACCAATTAAAGGTATTACTTAGTATTAATTTTGTACTTCTTTGAAAATACAAAGTTGCATATTAATGAAATGATAAACACTAAAATAAATATATATCCGATTGGTATTAGTGCAAATGGCTCAACCAACCTCCCATCTGGCAAAACTTCTGAACCTATAACATTATAGGCAATAAAACAAATCAAAGCTGCTAAAGCCGATACCAACATGGAACCTTTAGTAAATGAGACCCTCTTATCCCTTTTCCATCTTGCTGAAATATTTTCCATTACTTTTATATTCCCATCTGAAATAGTTGGGTTTTCTAAATTCATTTTAAGTTTCTCCAATTCATCTATACATTGCGGACATTCGGCTAAATGCTCTTCTATCAAGGAAGAACTTTCTTTACTACAAACTTTATCAAAATACAATGGTAACAAATCTCTAATAACTTCACATGATAATCTCATATTAACTTCTCCTTTAACTTTATTCTTGCACGATGATAAGTGACTCTTGCCCAGCTTTCTGTTTTCCCAAACAATTCAGCTATTTTTAAAAATGATAAATCTCCAAAAAAACGTAATGTAAATACCTCTTTATATGGTTCTTCTAAATTATGGATTAATTTATGAATTTCAAATAAACTTTCATCGTCAACTAATATTTGTTCAAAGCCATTGTCAAAAACATCGGCTACATCTTCAACACTTTCAAAATTGTTTTGTTCTTTCTTTAAATATGAAAAATATGAGTTTTTAGCAATTTGACAGAGCCAAACGCTCATCTTACAATTTCCTTTGAAACTATCAATATTTTTTAATGCTTTAAAAAATGTTTCTTGTGTTATATCCTCTGCAATACTTTCATTTTTAGAAAGGCATAACACATATCTATATACATCCTTGAAATATTCGGAGTATATTTCTTCAAATTCAGTCACATTCTCACCGCCTTTCATATATAAGACTATCAAAATCGTATTTCGTTACAACATTTCAAAAAAATTCATTGTAATTATCTTATCCACATTATACAGAACATAATAGACCTACCCCAATAATAAATTACCACCTAAGCAAATCTGCGTTTTAGGTGGTATTGTGGTTTAAGTCTTAATCTCAATTATTACATTGAAAACCTTTCAAAGTGTATTTTATCACTACTAACTCCAATATCTTTTAACGCCAATATAACAGACTTAGCCATTGAAGGAGGTCCACAAACATAAAATCCACTTGTATTTATGCTAAATCCGTATAGTTCTAGTATCCTTTTTATTCTCTCTTTATCTATCCTTCCCTTTTCACCTTCCCAAGAATCAGACTTTGATATCACAGGTACAAAGTGGAAGTTTTCCATTTCATTTAACATATCTTTAAACTCATCCAAACATATTAATTCTTCGGGACTTTTTACTCCCCACATTAATATAACATTTCTATTCTTTTCCTTCTTTCTCATATACCTGAGCATACTAAGGGCTGGTGTTATTCCTACTCCTCCTGATATAAGAACCGTATTTTCTTCATCAGGAAAATTTAGATATGAATACCTTCCATAAGGTGCATCAACCATAGCTTTATCTCCGGGTTTCACACTCTTAATCTTTGAAGTAAAATCTCCCAGCTCTTTAATCGTAAAGGAAATATAATCAGTATTTAAGGGATCAGATGAAATCGAAAAAGGATGCTCTTCAATTCCTATTTCACTAAATAGCTTTAAAAATCCAAATTGACCAGGGTTATAACTAAATATTTGCCCATTTTCTGGTACAAGCTGCAATGTATACATGGTATTTGATTCTTTTATTATTTCATTTACAATAAACATATTCTTTTTAAGTTTATTTTTCTTGATAATCTTATGGTAACCGTAGAAGAACATATCTACTAAATAATAAACGGTAAACACAGTAATTGAAAATTTACTACCTTGTAAAGGCGGAGTTAATAGCACATGTATAAAAAGTATAGTATATGCAATGGCAGTTAGATTATGAAGTAAAACCTGCTTTTCATGCTTAAACAACATGTATTGGCTAAAATATTCTTTTAAGTATGCCAGTGGCTTTATCTTTAAAAGTATGGAATCTATTATGAATAACAGTGCTAAACCACCAATAATGCCAAACATTATAAGAGAAATTTCCCCTATCTGCCCTTCCAAGCCTATTTCAACAAGAAATTCTACTACTTGGCTGTGTATGAAAGCTAATATTAATGATACTACAGCCATTATGCTGTGAAATCTATACATTTTATCCATGCCAAAGTATTTTTCAACAAATTTGACTCTTGAACTCAAAATGAATTCAAAACCTAGCCACACGAATGCACAAACAGCAAATATCATTGTAACTCCCATCAATGGGTCACTATACTTTGAAGGATTACCAATGTATATAGATATAATAGGAATTAAAGGGCTTAAAAAATAAATCAGGTACCAAAATAATTTTATTATCAACTGTATTACCCCCTACAAAAAATTAATTGTTTTAATATTTATTATAAAGCAATTCCTCATGCTCCCAAAATTGCTTTTATTTCCGTTTCATAATATCACTTTCAGCTGGCTAACGTTCCAAAATAATTGAACAAGTTGGATTCAGCAGTTGTTAAGCCCTGCATACTTAATTTGTTTGTCATTTACGATACCTTCGTTACAATAATATATATTAGTTTATAACTCAATGACATATTATATTCAATTAGTATCCTAGACGTAAAAAAACACACCCATGGAACATACTACTGTCCCACAGATGTGCAATGTATCGCAATCTGCTGCCACTCATTGATGGCCCGGCACCATGACCTACAAAATGGTTCATTGCCTGCTCAGTTTGTACTGTTGATCCCTCACTCTATAACTAGAATGCAATGCAGCGCAAAGAGTTATAAATATAATAACCTATTATATACAAAGATGTCAACTACATAATAATATTTCATATTTATTCCTAGGTTATAAAGTAAACTAACTAAAAAATTCTGACTTTTCCCATACAATTATAGCCATTTGTTTTAGATAGCTCTTTTATCTTGTTTAATAGTGTTGTTTCTGCAGGAACAATATTTAATATACTGTCAGGAAAGTTATGACTATCAATTGTAACTTCACAATCATGTCTAATAACAGATAAACAATATAAGAATGATGTATCATAGGATAAAATTTTAAATATATTTCACTAATAAATCATTTAACTCTGCTATTATCTTTTCATTATTCATCTTTACTGCTACCGGTAAAAATATTTCTAATGTTTCTTTTGCCTTCTCTTTCCAACGACTTTCATCCACAAACTCAATTGTTCTCATATTATGAAGTCTTTCAGCTAATTTAACCATTATTACAGCTTCATCAGTTATATCACTATTTCCGTTAAATTCTGTTACACCCTTAATAATATTTACAATTCTATCGGAAAACGCCTCCCTCACTTCTTCTAGAGATATGTTTGCTTTCTCTAAAATAATATCATGTAGCAATCCAGCTATGACTATATCTTCACTTGCCCCCATTTCTGTTAATAGAATGGCAACATTAATCGGATGTGTTATATAATCATCATCTGAATATCTTTTTTTCCCATTATATGCTATGCAGGCAAATTCATATGCTTTCTTAATCTTTTCATGATTATATTCTATCATATTCCTATTTATAGTCGTTATCAAGAGATCATACAATTCCTCTTTGGTAGAGTGAATAGCTGTACATTTCATAAATACATGACTCATATCACAATTACCCCCTAAACAATTAACTTGAAAGCTAAACGCTCTTAAAAGTGCTGGTGAAAAACCAAATTTGTTTTTAAATGCTTTTGTAAAACCACTATGTGACTGATAGCCATAATTTAATGCAATAATCAATTATTTTCTTTCCATCTGCTATTTCTTCTGAGGCCTTAATCAATCTTCGATCCTTTACATATTCCATGATTGATAATCCTATTTGCTTTTTAAACATCCTTGAAAAATAATATAATGAATATCCTGCATTTTGGGCAACATCCTCCGCCATTATAGGTTCGTTAATATTTCTTTCAATGTATTTTAGGCTGTCAAATATAATAGTTTTTAATTCCACTTTCTTCACCTTCTTTATTCCACGTGGTAATCATAATATATCCATCTTTTAAACAAGTTTCTTTTCCATTCTTGCTATCTTTAATATATATAAATCATTTTGATGTTTCTCACTCATTATACATTACCTTACTAATGTACATTGTATAAACTTTCGTACAAACTCATCAGATTATTATTCCATCTATCCAACTCTGATTTTCCCATTTTTACCCTATCATCTCTCAAATAACCCTATGTAATCTATATTCACAAGCAATGTTACAACTTCAACGTGGAACGAGCCGCTTGGATTGATGTCTTGGGCTAATTTTTTGAACCTTACGTTTACGGGAACATGTCAATGAGTTTTTCGGACATTTTTGAAAAATCGCTGTTCACGGGAACATATCTACG
>JAPXKQ010000014.1:0-41699 GCA_033809995.1 Tissierellaceae bacterium | reverse complement strand
TGGGTTCAAAATTTATATTCACATTATTGGAGTGTGGAAGAAGTAATTGACAGAGAAGAAAGAGCAATGGTAGAGGCATTTAATGATATTTGGAATGTAGTTGAAAAATATAATGTTTCTATTAGACAAGCAGCATATATGTCCTCTGTTAAAAAAATAGCCGACGTTATGAAAGTAAGAGGCTGGTATAGATAGAATAAAAAAAATGAGATGCTTATGTTTAGGCATCTTATTTTTTGTATAGTAACAAAAGGTAAATTGGTGTAAAATAGATTAGATATAAAAAAATTAGGAGTGAAATTATTATATGAACAAAAAAAGAATGATTCTAATTATATTAGTATGCAGTATGGTTTTTACTTTGGTAGGATGCACAGGTAAGGAATCCACTTATCCTAATAAGTCCATTACAATGATTATTCCTTATGGTGCTGGTGGAACTACGGACTTAACAGGTAGACAACTAGCAATTCAAATGGAGAAATTTTTAGGAAAGTCAATAACAGTAGTTAATCAAGGTGGTGCTTCTGGAACGGTTGGAACAAAGTCTGTTTTAGACGCAGAACCAGATGGTTATACGATCCTTTTCTCTGCAGACTCTTTGGGAACACAAAGAGTTATGGGGCTATCTGAAATGAGTTATAATGACTTTTCACCTATATTAGTTACTGTTAATGACCCTAAAGTTATAGTTGTTAATAAAAATTCCAAATATAATACATTAAAAGAATTGGTAGAAGATATGAAAGCTCGTCCTGGCAAAGTAAAAATGTCATATACAGGTCCAGGGGGATCGGGTCATGTTCAAAGTTTAATCTACAATAAATTTGGTATGGATGCAGCATTAACTGCTTATGCTAGCGGTAGTGATTGTATAGTGGCTGTACTTGGAGACCAAGTTGATTTTACCAATTCAAACTTTTCTACTGTAACCAGCTTCATAGATAGTGGAGAATTAAAATTATTGGGTATTTCAGCACCAGAAAGATTGGAAAGATATCCTGATGTCCCAACTTTAGTAGAAGTTATCCCTGAATCTAAAGAATATCTTCAAGTTCCATTTACACCATTATCATTATTAGTAGATAAAGATGTTCCAAAAGATATACAAGAGGTTCTCAGGGATGCGGCAAATAAAGCTATTCAAGAGGAAGAATGGAAAACTTATGTAGCAAATAATTGTTTGGAGAAGCTGTATGAAAAGTATCCTAACCCTGAGTCAGCTAAAAAGTTTTATAGTGATTGGGAATCCCTTGTAAGTTGGTTACTTTATGATTCTGGAGCAGCTAAATATAGCCCAGAACAATTTGGAATACCTAGACCAGCGGAAAGGTAGATTTACATGGAAAGGAACAAAAATAATATCTTATCAAATAGAAAAATACAAGAAGCAATATTTTTCTTAATAATTTCTATTTCTCTGATGATTTATTCATTAAAAAATCATTATAGTACGTTAGGTTTACAATGGAAAATTTCACCATATTTATTTCCTTTGTTAATAGCTATATTTATCGGTTTACTTTCTATATCTCTTTTTATAGAAGGAATACGAGATAACAGGTCATTAGATAAGGGTAACGAGTGTAAATGCACAAATACTAAATGGAAAGACGTTTTATTTACAATTTTAGTTTCTGTTTCTTATTATATTGCAATGGGTTTAATAGGTTTTATAGCGTCTACTTTAATATTCCTAGTTGCTTTGTTTATATATTTGGGAGAAAAACGGATATGGCTTATTGCATTAATTTCTATTATAAGCACATTATCAGTTTATATTATATTTGGTGTATTATTGCACGTAATGTTACCATAAAAGGTGGTTTTGATGGATAGTTTATTAGGTGTTTTATCATATTTTTTAAGTCTTAGATTTATATTTATGGTTTTTATAGGGTCGGTAGCAGGATTATTTGTAGGTGCAATCCCTGGGCTATCAGTATCTATGGCGACAGCATTATTAGTATCGATCACATACTCTTGGAATACTTCTGATGCATTGGCAACAATTATGGGTGTTTATGTTGTTGGTGTTTTTTCTGGCGCCATATCAGCTATTTTAATAAATATACCTGGAGCACCATCATCAGTTGTAACAACATTGGATGGATATCCCCTTGCTTTAAAAGGAGAATCTTATAAGGCACTTAAATATGCCTGCATTTATTCATTTATAGGTACTGTATTTGGATTTTTAGCATTGTGGATACTTGCAAAGCCAATATCAAATATTGCCTTAAAGTTTACACCAATGGATTATTTTTTACTCTGCTTATTTGGTCTAGCTACTGTTGGATCATTGACTGCTAAAAGTTTTTCAAAGGGTCTTATTAGTGCTATGATTGGATTGATAATTAGTATGATTGGAATTGATTCAGTTATGGGTACTCCACGTTTGACCTTTGGAATATATGATTTACAAGCAGGTATCAATATTGTGCCTGCATTGGTAGGGCTGTTTGGCTATTCAGAGGTCCTAAGTGTAATAGCAGATGGACACTTAGAAGCTGAGGTTTCCAAGATAGTTAAAGCAACAGTAAAAATTAAGGATATGCTTAAACATTTCTTACCGTCTATGTATTATTGTGTAGTTGGGACATTTGTCGGTGCATTACCAGGTGCTGGAGGTCCTGTAGCTTCGTTTTTAGCATATGGAGAAGCCAGAAAAATAATTAAAAATCCTTCGGTACCATTTGGAGAAGGAGCAGTTGAAGGAATAGTAGCAAGTGAATCTGCCAATAATGCTTGTATTGGTGGTGCGTTAATCCCTATGTTGACACTAGCAGTACCTGGAGATGCTGTTACAGCAATTATTCTCTCTGTATTTTATGTTCATGGACTTCAACCAGGACCTATGTTTATTAAAACCAATCCTGATATGTTTTATGCTATATTGGCTGGTGGTTTAATTGGCTCAATTTTTCTATTAATACTTGGCTTGGTATTGGGACCTAAGGTTAGTAGGATAATTAATGTTCCTAAAAGACTTCTATTACCAGTTGTTACAGTTTTATGTGTAATAGGAGCTTTTGCTGGCAATAATCGTATGTTTGATGTTGCCTTAATGTTTATATTTGGAATAATGGGGTTTGTTATGCGAAGACGTGATTATCCTGTGGCACCTATGACCCTAGCATTGGTACTTGGTGGAATGATGGATTCTAACTTCCGCCGTGCTATTTCTTTAGCATCATCGGAGAATAACATATTAAGTGCATTATTTGGTAGACCAATTACACTTATATTATTAGGGTTAACTATATTTACAATTGTATCAAATATACCTTTTTTAAAAAACAAAATAGAGAATTATAGAGGAAGGAATGTGTGTTAAACATGGTTCAGGATCCAATGGATAATCGTCCAAATCCAATAAAAGAGGTCTTAAAAGATACAGGAAAAGGTGTAAAGGGTTATGTGAAATCACGTTTTATTATAATGTTTATAACATTTGTGATGTTCAGTATTGGTCTTACTGTTATTGAAGCTCCTTTTCCTATACCAATTGCTATTGTAATATCAATATTAGACATAATTCCCCTTTTGGGTGCTGGAATTGTATTAATTCCATGGGCTATTGTATCCTATTTTTGGACAAATAAGGAATTAGGTATTAATTTAGCAATTCTTTATATAGTCATGATCATATTAAAACAATTCATTGAGCCAAAAATATTGGGAGAACAAATAGGAGTGAGACCTTTATATACATTTTTAGCTACAATTATAGGCTCATTAATACTTGGTCCAATAGGAGTGCTCATTGGTCCATTGATTGCTGTGGTTATAAATTCGATATTAAAAGTTAACAGAAATTTAAATAGGAAAAAGTAAAATTATCCCTTACACTATTTAGCATATTAATAAAAAATTAACAATCACTATTGTTTATTTCTAAACAACATGATATAATTAATGTTGTTGCACACATATTAATTATTTAATGGAGGGTTAGAAAATGAAGAAAATAATATCATTATTATTAGTACTTACTTTAGTGATGGCAGCTTTGGTAGGATGTACAAAACCAGCTGAACCAGCTAATGAGCCAGCTCCAGCTCCAGCACAAGAACCTGCAAAGGAACCAGCTCAAGAGCCAGCGCCTGCTGAAGAAGGTAAGATTGCCAAATTAGGTTTAGGACAAAACATATCTATAGCTAAATCAAGAGATGCTGGCGTAGATGCAAATGGTAAAGATGTAACAGCTCAAGGACAAGCAGATGTTACTATGGCAGCAGTTGGATTTGATAAAGACGGAAAAATAGTAAGTGTTACAATTGATACTGCTCAAACTAGAGTACCATTTGATAAAGATCTAAAAGTTTCAGCTGATAAAACAGCACCAATTAAGTCCAAAAAAGAATTAGGACCAGAATATGGAATGGCAAAGGCTTCATCTATCCAAAAAGAATGGTTTGAACAAATGGATGCATTTGAAAACTGGATGATTGGTAAAACTGCAGATGAAATAAAGAATCTTAAAGTTAAAGAACGAGACGAATCTCATAAAAATGTTCCAGATGTTCCAGAATTAACATCAACAGTAACAATTACAGTTGAAAGCTACATAGCTGCAGTAGTAGAGGCTTGGGAAAATGCTGTAGATGCTCCAGGAGCAGAAAAAGTAGGTTTAGGTGTTAATACTTCAATTGGTAGTTCAAAAGACAAAGGAACAGATGCTAATGGTAAAGAAGTATTACCTCAAGCTCAAGTTGACACATATATGTCAGCAACTGCAATTGATAAAGATGGAAAGGTTGTAGCTACATTAATTGATACAGCTCAGGTAAAAATTCCATTTGATGCTGAAGGTAAAGTTACTGCAGATAAAAACGCTGAATTCAAGACTAAACAAGAACTTAAAGATGAATATGGTATGAAGAAGGCTTCAGCTATAGGTAAAGAGTGGTATGAACAAATGGCTGCATTCCAAGATTGGATGGTTGGAAAGACTGTAGATGAAATTACTGGATTAAAAACAAAAGAAGCAAACCCAACTCACAAACATGTGCCAGACGTACCAGAATTAACATCAACAGTTACTATAACAGTTGAAGGTTATCAAGGAGTAGTTGAAAAGGCAATTGCTAACGCTAGATAATATAAAGTAAATATTTTAACTCCCTCATAATAATGGGGGAGTTAATTTTTTTCATTGTAGGTTTGTTAATTTTTTGTTATTATATACAAGGGTGAATAAAATGAAAAAAACAGTTTCAATAATATTAATTGCAACTATGTTGATAGCTACCCTATCAAGTTGTGGCAGAATTGAAATATATAATAAATATAGTGATAATTTTCTAGATGTATTTGATACAGTAACTCAGGTAGTAGGGTATACAAAGACCGAAAAAGAATTTAAGTCTTATATGGATTACATCCATAAAAGGATGCTAGATCTGCATAAACTATATGATAAATATAATAATTATGAAGGAATAAATAATATTAAAACTATAAATGATAATGCAGGTAAGAATCCTGTTAAAGTAGATAAAGAAATTATAGATTTAATTCTATTTTCAAAGGATATGTATTATAAGTATGGTCAAAAAACCAATATAGCTTTAGGCTCTGTTTTAAATATTTGGCATGATTATAGAGAAGATGCAAAGATTGATCCAGATAATGCAAAGGTGCCACCCATTGAGGAACTCCAAGAAGCTAATAAATATACTGATATAGATAAAGTGATTGTAGATAAACAAAATAGTACTGTTTATTTGGAAGATCCTCATATGAGTCTTGATGTGGGCTCAGTTGCTAAAGGATTTGCAACAGAAATTGTTGCAAAAGAGGTGGAAGAAAAAGGATTAAAATCAGCAATAATAAGTGCAGGCGGAAATATTAGGACTATTGGTAAACCCCTTGATGGGCAAAGGGAAAGATGGGGAGTTGGATTACAAAATCCAGATGCTAATCCATTGATTCCAGAAACAAATGTACTAGACACTGTTTTTATAAATGATGCCTCTGTAGTAAGTAGTGGAGACTATCAAAGGTACTATAAGGTGGGAGATAAAGTATATCACCATATAATAGATCCATCTACCTTGATGCCTGGTGACTATTATCGAGCTGTAACAGTAATCACCCCAGATTCTGGAGAAGCAGATTTTCTATCAACTACTGTTTTCTTATTACCATATGAAGAAAGTAAAAAACTTGTTGAATCTATAGATGGGCTTGAAGCGTTGTGGGTATTTAAGGATGGAACTATTGAAGCTACTGAGGGAATGCAAAAAATTATGAAGAGTCATGGTGCCACAGGCACAAAAATTGAGTAATAATTAGGGATTAGCGAAATGCTAGTCTCTTTTTGTTTTAGCTTTAAGGGTTATTAATAATCAGTTTTGGGTAAATAATTAAAACAGGTAATAGGTAAGAAGTAAGAGGTAAGAGGTTTTAAGACCTAGATTCACTGCTTGTGTCATCCTGAGTTTAGTTTGTGAGCACTGCTTTCGAAGGATCTCCTCTTTTAAGACCTCAGAGATAGACCCAGAAAATTGTGAACCGTGAATTGTGAACTGTGAATTATAGGAGGGTGTTTTGGTGGAAAAATCATTTATTATGATTAAGCCTGATGGTGTTGAAAGAGGTTTAATGGGCGAAATCATTGGTAGAATTGAAAGAAAAGGGTTTAAAATAACTAAGGCAAAACTAATTACTCCTGATATAAGTACCGTGGAAGACCATTATGCAGAACATAAGGAGAAGTATTTTTTTAGGGAATTAGTTGACTTTATAACAGAAGGTAGGGTAATGGCTATGGAAGTTGAAGGGGAAGATGTTATAAAGGTAATGAGGCTTATGGTAGGAGACAAGGATCCAAAGGTTGCCATACCAGGTTCTATTAGGGGTGACTTTGCTCATTCAACTACAAAAAATATTATTCATGCATCTGATTCAATAGAATCAGCAAAGCGGGAATTAGAAATATGGTTTAGATAATATAGAGTGTCTTTTAGTAAATATAATTATATGTTAAAATTAGTATAAAATGAACAATTTAAGGAGATGTAGACTTGAAAAAGACACTAGGAATTATAGGTGGAATGGGACCCTTAGCCACCGTTAAATTATTTGAAAAACTAGTATTATTTACTGATGCACATTCGGATCAGGAACATTTACGTATCCTAATAGACAATAATACATCCATCCCAGATAGAACTGCTTATATATTGGGTATAGGCGAAGATCCAATACCAAATCTAATAGATTCAGCTACAAAACTCAAAAACATAGGGGCTGATTACTTAATAATGCCCTGTAACACAGCACATTATTTCTATGATGACATATTAAAATCCATAGATATTCCATTCCTAAATATGATTGAAGAAACTGCCAAATACATTATACAAGAATTTAAAGGAGTAAAAGATATAGGCTTGTTAGCTACAGAAGGAACTTATAAAGCAAACGTTTATGATAATGTTTTTAAAAATTATAACTTAAATATCATAAAACCCGAGCCAGAAAAACAAAAATATGTCATGGACTTAATTTATAATATAAAGAAAGGAATATTTCATAAGGATTTTGATGATTTTAATAGGGTTTTAGAAGAACTAAAAGGAAAAAATGTTGATATATTTATTATGGGATGCACAGAGTTATCTGTGGCACTTGATTTATATAATTTAAAGGGAAACTATATTGATCCTTTGACAATCATAGCAAAGAAAGCAATTGAATTTGGTGGTGGAAAGGTCGTGGAGTAAGGTATGAAAAGATTATTATCCACACTGCTAATTATCATTGGGTTAATTTTAATTTTATCGCCTATTTTTAATAAAAAAATTATTGAAAGTAGAATAAATACAACTCAGGTAATAGTTGAAGAGATAACCCCTGAAGAAATAGAAGAAAATACTAAAGAGATAGCAGTATATGATTTTTCTGTGATAAAGGATGTAGGAATAGCCTCAACCATTACAGGCAATATAGATTTTAATAATAAGAATGTAATTGGGCAATTGACAATAGAAGATTTAAATATTAACTTGCCAATTCTTAAAGGCGTTACAAATTCAAATTTACTAGCTGGTGCTGCAACAATGATGCCTGATATGGAAATGGGTAAAGGAAACTATTCTTTAGCAGGACATTATATGAAAGATAAAAGACTACTTTTTGGCAGTCTTATGGATATAAAAATAGGCAGTAGAGTCAAAATTACAGATAAGAAAAATATCTATGAATATGAAATTTATGATACTACAATTGTTCCTGATACAGCATTTTACATGCTTGAGGATAAAAGAGCTGAGATGCAAGGAAAACCTATAATTTCTTTAATGACTTGTTATTATACATCAAAAAATGGAAAAAGATTTTTTGCAACAGGGGAGTTGGTAGATGAATATCCATATGAAACTGGCTTAATTAACTAAACAAATTATTATTTGAATATTGGGCAATATATTAATAAATTTAAATAATAGGGAGGCAAATATGGATAGATTTAAGGATAGATTAGAAAAAACCGTTGAAGAAACAAAAGAAAAATTTGAACATTTAAAAGATAAAGCAGAGATAAACCTTGAAGATGTAAAAGATGAAATGGAAGTTAGATTTGAGGATACTAAAGATAGACTGGAAGATAAATATGAGGAAGCAAAAGAGAAGGTAGAGCATAGGATGAAGGATTTTGTTAAAAAGAATATGTAAACCAAAAAAGTCCCTAAATGGGACTTTTTTAAAATCACTATTTTGCACCTTCTAAAGCTTTGTTAACAGCTTCTTTAATTGCATTACTTGTTATAGTAGCTCCTGCAACAGCATCAACATCAGTTGAGTTCTTTTCAACTATTAAGTCTGGGATTTGTTCAATAGCAGGATCTGAAATACCTTCAGTTTCAGCATGTTCTGTAACTTCAACATCTGCTATTTTACCATCTTTTACTTCAACAGAAACTTTTAGTGGTTGCATACCTGTAGCATCACCTTCGTATGTACCATCTTTATACTTAGTACCACCACAGCCTGTTAATGTTGAAGCAAGTAATACCATAACTATAGTCAAAGTAATTAGTTTTTTCATATTCATTTCCCTCCTTTTTTTAAATTCAAATATTATTATATAACTTTGATAATTAAAAATCAAGTTTTTAACGAAAAAACCATATTGTTTTCAAACTTCTTAAAAAGATTTTAGAAAATATGTGGAATTTTTTCCACTTTGGGTTATAATATAGATAAAGGTAGTCGACCCGCTGGTACGGTTGCCACTGAAAATGATTAAGTTATACTAATCACTCTGCAAGGCCGTGCAGGGTGATTATTTTTTTATCTTTCTGTTATCTTTCGTTAGATTAATAATCAGAGAGATTAGAGATATCACAAACATTGAAAACCCCAGCATTAGAGTTATCGCTTCATATGTCGTCATATCTACCACCTCCCTTCATCTGAAGTAAGGTGGCAACCACACCTGCTTTTTATCGATTACCTTGTCCTAATTATATCACAAGATAATTCTAATCAATAAATAAAATATTAATATTTATTCAACAATTCACCCACAAATTTCAGTATATCCATACAAAGAATTTCTGTTTTAGCATCTTGATCTAAAACAGGATTCAATTCTACAAAGTCCATTGAAGTAATAAGCTTGCTATCTAGAAGTTCATTTAGAATATACTTTCCTTCATCAAAGTTTATCCCATCTTTAACAGGCGTGCCAGTACCAGGAACTATGGCACTATCAAGTACATCTATATCAAAGCTTAAATGAACGCCATCAACATTTGAATTCTTCAATTTTAATAAAATTTCATTAACGGCTTTTTCTAAACTATTGGAATTGATATAGTCCATGGTATATAAATTTATATTAAGGTCCTTAGCCAATTTAATCTCTCCTGGGTCTAAGTCTCTTGCTCCTAATATATAAACATTTTCGGGTTTTACCTTATTACCTTCAAAATAAATATTTGCTATAGAAGGATGACCAATTCCCAATGATGCGGCAAGAGGCATTCCATGAATATTACCTGTAGGCGATGTTTCTGAATCATTTATATCTCCATGAGCATCAACCCAAACAACTGCCATCTCATTAAAAAATCTACTACCACCAGCTATACTACCCATGCCAAGGGAGTGATCTCCTCCAAGAACAAAAGGGAAGCAATTTGCAGCCAATGAGCAGTAAACCATATGTGCTAGGTTTTTGTTTACTTCCACTACTGGGTTTAAATATTTCATTTTTTCGTGCCATTTATATTTTAAATCTGGTAATATTGTAGGTACAAAAATATTACCCATATCATAAACTTTATTCACTTTACTTTCTAATGCTTCCACGATACCTAATTCTCTAAGTCTACCTGGACCTTGTTGTGGTCCATCTTTATCACAACCGTATTGTATTGGTACGCCAATTAGATTAATCTCCAAGTTTTATCCCCTCCTTAAGTATACTGCAATAATAATTATATCACCTTATGGATATCTTTGTCATTATCCATAGAATTTATAAGTTTTAATGTAGAATTGGTGATTGCGTTCAAACAAATAAAATCCATTGACGCTAATATTAAAAGTGATATAATAATATCAGATGAGAACATAGTTCTAGATATAAGAACATGGGGTGATATATATGGATAACGAAAATATAAAAGTAAAGTCACTTTACAAAAGCCTTCAAATATTGGAATGCTTTACTGTAGATACACCAGAACTAGGTATAACTGAGATATCTAATAAGCTTGGAATTTACAAAAGCAATGTGCATAGTATATTAACAACTCTCGAATATGCAGGATATATTTACAAGAATCCATTAACACAAAAATATGGTTTAGCGAATAAGATTCTAGAATTTTCCTATATAGTCACTAGCCAGTTAACTTATCAGAATGTAATTTATCATGTTATGAAGAGGGTTTCAGAAACCTTAAATACTACATCATATTTTGGGGTACCACATGGACAGTATGTTCTTTACATGTTCAGTGCGTATCCTAAGGTTTATGATAACAATTATCCTGTTAGGTCAATAATGGGTGAAAAGGCTCCAATGTATTGTACATCCATTGGTAAGGCTATGTTGAGTACTATGTCAAAAGAAGAAATTCTAGATAGAATTAATATGGAAAGAGTAAGGTTTACAAACAATACACTAATCGAGGAAAAAGATATATTAGAAGACGTTTTATTAAGTACAAAAAGGGGTTACACAGTTGATAATATAGAGCATGAGCCTGATGTTAGATGTGTTGGAGTACCAATACTTGATAGATCTCATAAATTAATTGGTGCATTAAGTGTATCAGGTCCTGCACATAATTTTAATGATGAGAAAATTGAAGATTATGGTAAGTTTTTAATTGATGCTGCTTTTGAAATAAGAAGTAGACTTTAAATTTGAACCTTCAACTTTATGAAATGTTGGAGGTTTTTTCATTTCCAAAAAGAAACAATTAAAAACTTTTTATATATTGACAAGGCTTTCTTAAATGTTATAATAAAAATAACAGAATATGAACAATGTTCTGCAATAGGGAACGGACTTATAGTTCATTAATTATTTATGTTATTTAATTTAAGGAGGAGAAGAAATGAAGAAGAGTTTAGTTTTGTTTTTGGCTTTACTTTTAGTAACATCATTGGTTGCATGTACAAAGCCTGCAACTCAAACACCAGCTCCATCTCCAGCACCATCGACAGGTACATCTGAACCTGCTCCTGCGGACAAGAAAGTAAAACTCATATTCTCAGTTAATGCGGTGCCAGGAGATGCCCACTATGAAGCAATGATGAAATTTGAAGAAGTTGTTGAAGCAAAATCAAATGGTTCAATTGAGGTTGATACTTATCACTCAGGTTCATTATTTAAACAAGACCAGGAGCTTGCAGCTGTAAAATCAGGTCAAGCTGATATCGTTTACCTATCAGCACCTTGGTTAACAGACGGTTCACCTTGGATATCAATGTTTAACGCTGGCTATATGTTCAAAAGCTATGATCATATGACAAAGACTTTAAATGGTGAAGTTGGTAAAGAAGTATTTGAAAGAGTGGCTAAAGAACAAGGTGTTCGTCCACTTAGTGCATTTTATTTAGGAACTAGACAAATTAACTTAGTTAAAGATAAAGAGATAAAGGTTCCAGCAGACTTAAAGGGAGTAAACCTAAGAATGCCTAACTCGGAAGCATGGTTATTCCTTGGAAAAGCTTTAGGGGCTAATCCAACTCCAATAGCTTTCTCAGAATTATATATGGCATTACAAACTGGTACAGTAGATGGACAAGACAATCCATTACCAACAGTTCAAAGTGCAAAATTCTATGAAGTAACAAAATCAATAACAATTACAAACCACTTAGTTGATAGTGTATGGCCAACTATTAATGAAGCTAAATGGCAATCGTTAAGTGAAAATCAGAAAGCTATTGTTTTAGAAGCACTTGAGGAAGCGAGAATTCTTTGTGATGAAACAAACAACAATAGAGAAGCTGAATTAATTGAATTCTTTAAGGGAGAAGGTCTAAAGGTTTACAATGCAGATATCGATACATTTAGTAAAGAAGTATTAGCCAAATATCTTGAAGACAAAGAGTTGACTAAGAGTTGGGATATGGATTTATTTGAAAAGGTACAAGCTATAAACTAGTATTAAGATATTGTTTAAAGATCATATGCTAGGTGCTTATGCACCTTGCTATGGTCTTTTTCATTAAGAAGTTAATTATTCAAATGGGAGGTTGAGTTATGAAAAGGTTCTATAGACTTATAAATATAATTCGAGATATCATAGAAATTTATGTACCAACAGTTGCATTTTTAATAATGTTTCTGACTTTTATACTACAGATTATTATGCGTTATATTTTCAAAAATCCTTTAACTTGGGCTTATGAGGTTACTGTTATAGGATTTTCATGGACAGTTATATTAGGGGCTTGTTATGCAATGAGAACAAGGTCTCATGTAAAATTCACCTTAATCTATGATATGCTTAGTGGGAAAAAAGCTGCAATTATTAGGGTCCTAGGGAATTTAATACTTGCTGTTGGTTTTATAATATTGATCGTGCCATCTTATAAATATGTTACTTTCATGAATTTCCAAGCAACATCAGTTTTTAAAATAAAACTTAGTTGGATTTTTGCACCATTTGTATACTTCTTAATATCGATTATTTTATATACTTTTGAAGAAATAATTGAGGATTATAGAATCTTAACAGGTAAGGAAAATTTATATAAGGAGGGTTAACATGAGTTCAGGAATGATTGTTTTATTAATTATATTTATTCTGATATTCTTATTAAGAATACCGATATCATTAGGAATGATTGCAGCAAGTGCGTTTTATTTTCTAGTAGAGGGAGCTGACTTAGGATCTGTAGCAAATCATGTTATGAATACTTATTATTCAAATTATGTAATTATTGCTGTTCCTCTTTTTATTTTTACAGCTAATGTTATGAACTCTGGAAAGGTTACTGAAATGGTATTTAAATTCGCAAATGGACTTGTAGGAGGAGTAAGAGGAGCCCTTGGACATGTTAACATACTTGCTTCCTTAATTTTTTCAGGGATGACAGGTTCAGCAATAGCTGATGCCTCTGGTCTCGGAAAGATGGAAATTGATGCAATGAGAAAATCAGGATATGATGATGCATTTTCATGTGCTATAACTGCTACATCAGCTACTATAGGTCCAATATTTCCCCCTAGTATACCACTTGTAATGTATGCAATGTTGTCTGGGACATCAGTAGGGGCTTTATTTTTAGGTGGCATGATTCCAGCAGTTTTAATAGCAATCGGTCTAATGGTATATGTAAGTATAATGGCGAAAATTAGAGATTATCCAAAGGAAGAAAAAACAACCTTTAATGAATTTCTTAAATTTACAATAAATGCAATACCAGCAATACTTACTCCAGTAATATTATTGACAGGAATATATACAGGAATTATGACTCCAACTGAAGCAGGAGCTGTTGCTGGTATTTATGCAATTATCATTTCATTTATTGTGTATAAGGCTATGTCACTTAAGACTCTAATAGGTATAGTAAAGGATACTGTACGTGAAACTGGATCTGTAAGCTTGATGATAGGTGCTGCAGCAGTAATTTCTTATATAGTTGCAAAAGAACAAATTGCTAACAATTTAGCAGCTTTTGTTTTAGGATTTACTAACAGTAAATATGTGTTTTTAATTATTGTTAATCTAATAATCTTATTATTAGGTATGTTTATTGATACGTCAACAATTCAATTAGTATTTGTACCTATTTTAATCCCAATGGCTAAGGCATTAGGTGTTGATTTAATTCATTTTGGTCTGGTAGTTACGCTTAACATGATGATTGGATTATCAACACCCCCTTTTGGAATGTTATTGTTTATTACTGCAGGAATATCAGATACACCACTTAAGGATATTATGAAAGAAATAAAATGGCCTATAATTGCATTATTAGTTGTTCTTACTGTGATTACATTTGTACCTAATACTGTACTATTCTTACCTAGATTATTTAAAATGATATAATTGCTTAGTAAATTTACTGAAATGAGGGATATATATGAAAAAATATGGTGGGGTTTGGCCTACAATGATTACAGCCTTTGATAGGGAAGGTAATTTGGATATGGATGGAAATATGGAGATCACAAAAAAGCTTGTTGATATGGGTAGTGATGGATTATTTGCAGTATGTCAGTCCAGTGAAATGTTTTTCCTTAGCTTAGAGGAAAAAGTTGCATTAGCTGAATGTGTTGTAAAAGCTGCCGAAGGTAGGGTCCCGGTTATTGCATCTGGGCATACATCAGATAATATTGAGGAGCAAATAGAAGAACTTACAGCCATTTCTAAAACTGGGGTAGATGCAGTTATTTTGGTGAGCAACCGTCTTGCAAAAGTGGATGAAGGAAGTGAAGTTTTATTAAAAAACTTACAAAGAATCATGGATGCACTGCCATTAGACGTAATGCTAGGAGTGTATGAGTGTCCATACCCGTATAGAAGACTTTTAACTAATGAAGAATTAAAATTCTGTATTGATAGTGGTAGAGTGATATTTTTAAAAGATGTAAGCTGTAACATTGATATTGAAAGAGAAAGAGCAAAAGTTGTAGAAGGTAGTAATCTACATCTGTTTAACGCAAATACAGAAACGTTCCTTGATTCTTTAATAGCAGGATATGATGGCTACAATGGTGTAATGGGTAATTTCCATATAGATATCTATAAGTGGCTATTCGAAAATTTTAAAGAAAAGCCAATTGAAGCAAGAATGCTTCAAGATGAATTGACTAAAGCTGCATTAATTGAAAACCATGGATATCCAGTAAATGCAAAATATCATGGCAAGCTTATTGGAATGAATATAGATACTTATTCAAGAAGATTTGACAATAATAGCTTTACAGAAGAACAAAAAGAAATGGTGTATAAATTAAAGGATTGGGAAGAAAAAATTAAAGAAAGATTAGGAATCAAGTAAAAGATCAAGGAGATACAATATGTATTTAAATATTATAAAAGAATCAATAGAAAAAGAAATAAATGCATTAAATTTACTTGTATCTAATTTAGATATTGAATATGAATTGATTTGTAATGAACTTATGGATTGTAAGGGTAAGGTTATCTTTATTGGAGTAGGAAAGTCAGGACATATAGGAAAAAAACTAGCTGCTACATTTGCAAGTACGGGAACATCTAGCTTTTTTATTCATGCTACAGAAGCTATTCATGGTGATTCAGGAATGATTGAGAAAGAGGATGTGGTATTACTCTTATCAAATAGCGGAAACACAAGTGAAGTAGTAAATGTAATTTCTATCTTAAATACAATTGGATGTAAAACTATTGGATTTACTTCAAATAAAGATTCAGTATTGGCGCAAAATTGTGATTATAAACTAATTTATCCTAAAACTGATGAGGCGGATCATCTTGGATTAGCCCCTACATCATCATCTACAGTAATGTTAGTTTTGGGAGATGCACTTGCCTGTGCACTTTCTAAATCTAAGAATTTTACTAGACAGGATTTTTATAAGTACCACCCAGGTGGTAGTTTAGGGAAATTATTAAAAGGAGAATAGAATATGGGTACAATAACAGTAGTTGGATCTTTTGTTATGGACTTAATAGGGACAGTAGATAAGTTCCCATTGGAAGGACAGACGGTAATTGGTAAAACACTTAAAACATTCCCTGGTGGAAAGGGGGCAAATCAAGCTGTAAGTGCTGCGCGTTTAGGTGGGGAAGTAAAGATGATTGGAATGGTAGGAAATGATAATTTCGGAGATACCTTCAAAACCCTTTTCAGAGATGAAAATATAGATATTAAAAATGTTTTAACAAGTGAGACTGAACCTACGGCAGTAGGACTTATTCAAATTAACAGTGTTGGAGAAAATAAGATTGTTGTAATTCCTGGAGCTAATTATGAGTATTCAATCATTGACTTGGAAAATGTAATAGAAGTAATTAAAGAATCAAAACTAATTGTAACTCAGCTGGAGTTAAAACATGAAGTAACGTTTAAATTAATAGACATTTGTTACGAATTAAATGTACCTTTGATTTTGAATCCAGCACCAGCTATTGAAATTAGAAAAGAATATCTTGAAAAAGTAACATATTTAACTCCTAACGAGACAGAATTAGAGATACTAAGTGGTATCAAGATTGAGAACATGGAAGATGTAAAAACTGCAATTACAAATCTTTTAGATATAGGAGTTAAGAATGTAATAGCAACTCTCGGGAACAAAGGAGCTATCATTGGGAACTCAGATGGAATTCAGCATGTAGAAGGCTATATGGTTGATGTAGTAGATACTGTGGGAGCTGGAGATTCATTTAATGGGGCCTTAGCATACTGCATCGTTGAAGGATATAGCTTGTATGATGCAGTAAAATATGCAAATGCTGTAGGAGCACTTACGGTGACCAAAAATGGAGCAATACCATCTTTGCCCAGAAAAGAAGAGGTTGAAGATTTTATTTCTAAATAATAAGGGGCTGTTTCAGAGGTATTAATATAAACCTTTGACAGCCTTTTTTAGGTATCTCCATATCCTATTTGTGTTATAATGGGTTATAATAAATGCTACAGATCAATTATATTTATAGAGGTGAGTTATGGCTAAGTTTTATTACGCCGTTAAGGCTGGTAGAAATCCAGGAATATACGATTCTTGGGCAGAATGTGAAGCGGAGGTAAAGGGATATAAGGGTGCTAAATATAAGAAGTTTGATACCCTTGAAGAAGCACAAGATTTTATTGAAGAGGAAGGAGATTTTTTAAGACCAAATGATGAATTAAAAGATAATGAGATGATAGCATATGTTGATGGTTCATTCTGTTTAGATACGAGAACCTATAGTTATGGTGTCGTGATATTGACAACAGAAGGCAAAGAAACATTTAGTGGAAGAGAAGATAATAAGGAATTAGCACAGATGAGAAACGTTGCAGGGGAATTGAAGGGTGCAATGTTTGCTATGGATTATGCTATTAAAAAGGGAAAGGATATTCTTTATATATATTATGATTACAAAGGAATAGAGGATTGGGCAAAAGGTAATTGGAAGACAAACAAAGACGGTACAAAAGAATATAAAAAATACTATGATTCTATCGAAGATAGGCTTCAAGTTGTTTTTATTAAAGTTAGGGCACATTCAGGTATTGAATACAATGAAGAGGCAGATAAATTAGCAAAGGACGCTATTTTAGGAGAAAATTCATAAATAGATTTTCAACAAAAATATTTCTTGTCTATGACACTTTTTGACAGACTTTTACAATTTAAATGCTTATAATTAAATTTGGACTGTCAAAATCAAAACAAAGGAGAGGTCTCAGATGCCGCATACTGAAATCCAGAGTATTCCATTTAGTCTGGATAAGAAACTTATATTTAAACATATAATTTATTTTATATTATTGTTTGTTGCTATTTTTATAGGATTAAAACAATACTTATTTTTCCATACCTTTGTGGAATTATTTAGTGTAATTATTTCATTTATGATATCTGTCATAGCTGCAAATACATATGAGATTAATAAGGGTAATAAACTTATTTTTTTAGGCATGGCATTTGGATTTGTAGGATTTTTTGACATTTTACATCTTTTAACAAGTGAAGGAATTAGGCTATTTGATTATGAAACACATAATATAACTACACAACTTTGGGTAACTGCTAGATATATTCAGAGTATTTCTTTTTTAATTTCGCTGACACCAATTACAAGAAAAATTAAGACTGAAAGGGTCATATTTTCATACAGTGCTATTTCTTTAGTTGTTTTATTATCCATATTTTATTTTGAGGATTATCCTATTTGCTTTATAAAGGGACAAGGTATGACACCTTTTAAGATAATCAGTGAGTTTATCATTTGTGCAATTATTTGTATTACTATTTATTTTACTTTAAAGGATAGGAAAAAAAATAATAATAATAATAAAACTAGTAGATTGATAATCCTAGGACTTATAGCATTTCTATTCTCAGAATTATTTTTTTCAACATATATATCAGTAGATGATATATACAATATTATTGGACATACCCTAAAGTTTATTTCTTGTTACTTTATCTATCTTGCATTAATTAAAACTAGTTTAAAGGAGCCATATAATTATTTAGTTAAAATAAACAGTTTATTTACAGATAAAAATAGAGACTTAGAAAATGCAATGCTTAAACTAAAAACTGAATATGATATAATGGAACATCGGAATGAAGAAATCAATAGAAAAAGTGAGATATTAAATGCTATATTAGAGACATCGATTAACGGTATTTTAGTAATTGGGCATGATGAAAAGGTTATATATTATAATAATAAATTGTTGGAAATGTTAAATTTAGACATTGAAATAAATAAAGGTACATTAATGAATGAAATAGAATATAAATTAGCTCAAAACATAAATAATCCAGAAGAAATGCTCAGCGCTACTAAAGAGGTTCGGAATTTTCACAATATTGTAATCCAAAATCTTTATTTTAAGGATGGAAAAGTTATTGAAGCGTCAAATGTACCTTTTTTTGATGATGGTATGAATAAAGGCATATTAACAATTTTTTCTAATATTACAGATAGAATGAAGATTATTGAGTTAGAAAAAGATATTCAAATAAAACAAGCTACCATAGAAAAGGCAAAGGAATATGATGAGTTAAAAAATATATTTTTAAGCACCGTAGCCCATGAGTTTAGGACTCCTTTAACTGTAATATTAGGTACTCTTCAATTGATTGAAGGCGTAAGGGATACAGTTGAATGTCCAAATCATCCAATGATAAACAACTACATTAGTCTAATGAGGCAAAATTGCTACAGGCTTGTTAAACTTACAAATAATTTAATAGATATAAATAAAATCGATATGGGATATTTTGATATAGAGTTAAAAAACAATGATATTATTAGCATTATTGAAAATATTACCTTATCTGTTGCTGAATATATAAAAAACAAGGATTTAACCTTAGTTTTTGATACAGATGTAGAAGAGAAGATAATGGCATGTGATTCATATTTAATGGAAAGAGTAATGTTGAATCTGTTATCCAATTCAGTAAAATGTACTGAAAAGGGTGGGGAAATTAAGGTCAATGTTTATGATAAAGGAGATACGGTTGTTATATCAGTAAAGGACAATGGAGTAGGAATACCTAAAGATAAAGCAGATATTATATTTGATAGATTTAGACAAGTTGATACATCATTAAAGAGAAAATTTGAAGGCAGCGGAATAGGACTAGCATTAGTGAAAGTAATTATAGAGCAGCATGGTGGTAGTATCCGACTAAATACTGATTTGGAGTGTGGAACAGAGTTTATAATCGAACTTCCAGTAAGAATTGTAGATGATAGATGTATTTGTGAGCTTTATATACCAAAAAAGACAAATATCGAGAGAATATCAATTGAGTTTGCTGATATATATGACATATGAAGAAAGATAGCTAAGAGTTAAGAACTAAGAGCGAATAGTGAGGAGCGTTTCAGCGGGTTTTGTTTTAACTGAAATATTGCTTGTGCCATACTGAGTGCGTGAAGTAGAGCTATATGACGTTCCCCAGATGACACAGCAATATCTTATTTTTAATTCTTAGTCTTTAATTATAATTTTAACTATGGTACTAATTTTTCAAATTTTACATTATTTCTATTTAACAATTCTATAGCATATTCATCTATTCTATAATCATGTTTATAATAAATTTGTTTTATGCCTGCTTGAATTAAAGCCTTCGTACAGTTTAAACAAGGGAAGTGAGTTACATAAGCAGTACAATTTTTTACTGATATTCCTTCCTTAGCACAATATAAAAGTGCATTCATCTCAGCATGGATAGTGGCTATGCAATGGCCATCTCGCATTGTATGTCCAATATCATCACAATGGGGGCTTCCTGATACTGAGCCATTGTATCCAGTGGATACTATTCTATTATCATCATTCACTAAAATACATCCGACAAATGCCCTATCACAGGTTGATCTACTAGCCACTAATTCGGTTATCTCCATAAAGTACTCTTTCCAATTTTTTCTTGCCATATGATACCTCCAAAGATTATAATATTATAATGAGATGAAAGATGTCTAAATGCATAAACGTAAAATCCCTAAGGTTTTTTCCTTAGTTGCATTTATTATAGCATAGAAGTATGAAAATGCATTAGTAAAATATTATAGGGTATAAATGGTTTAAAGGAGGTTTAATTATGTTCAAAGAATTTAAACAATTTGCGATGAAAGGTAATGTAGTAGATTTGGCAATAGGTGTTATTATAGGAGGTGCATTCGGGAAAATTGTAACATCCTTAGTAGATGATATTATAATGCCGCTTGTCGGGCTATTATTAGGTGGAGTTGATTATTCTAAATGGGCCTTGTCACTAGGAAATGCTACCTTAAATTATGGTCTATTTATTGGCTCTGTTTTGGACTTTTTAATTATATCTTTTTCTATTTTTATTGTAGTTAAACAGTTAAATAAATTAAAGAAGAAAGAAATTGTGGTGGAAGCCATACCAACTAAAAAAACATGCATATATTGCAAAACGGAAATACCTATTGACGCTATTCGATGCCCTCATTGCACATCAAGTCTAGAGTAATTAAAATATAACCATTGATGGATTAGTTTTATCTTAATGGTTATATTAAAATATAAAATCTTTTAGGGGTGTTTTGAATGTATGGATTGGTATTAGAAGGTGGTGGAGCTAAAGGCTCCTATCATATTGGTGCCTATAAGGCTATATTGGAAGAAGGACTAGAGATTGGCGCTATAGCAGGAACATCAATAGGTGCTTTAAATGGTGCCATGATAGCACAAGGTGATTTTGAAAAATGCTGTGAGCTTTGGGAAGATGTTAAATACTCAATGGTAATTGATGCCAATGATGATGAGATATCAAGATTAAAAAACTTAAAATTAGACAAAGAGGATTTAATTTTATTAGCAGAAAAATTAAAATCTATCATATCTGATAGAGGATTTGATATTACACCATTTAAGAATTTGCTAAATACTTATATAGACGAGGAGAAGCTAAGAAAATCAAATATGGACTTTGGGCTAGTCACAGTAGATCTTACTAATTTTAAACCTGTAGAAATTTTCATAGAAGATATTCCAAAGGGCGAACTTAAAACCTATATATTGGCATCTTCCTATTTACCAACTTTCAAAAAAGAGAAATTGGGAGGCATAAGATATTTAGATGGAGCATTTTATGACAATCTGCCATTTAAACTTCTTAAATCCAAGGGTTATAATGATTTAATTATAGTTAGGACGCATGCAAGAGGTTTTACCAGAAGAATAAGCTCCTATAATTTAAACACAATTATAATTTCCCCTTCCGATGATATAGGAAAAACCTATGACGTTGATAAAGATAAGGCTAAAAGGAATATACAATTGGGATATTTCGACGGACTTAAGGCTATTAGGGGATTGAAAGGTTTTAAATATTATATTGATTCAGATAAAGATGAGGATTATTTTTTAGAAAGATTATTTAGTATAAGTGATGATCAAATTAAACAGATGAGACTTCATATAAAAACACCAAAGTTGCCAGATAGGAGGGTATTTTTTGAATATATAATACCTAAGTTAGCATCTGTAATGGGATTAAAAAGGGATTTTACTTACGAAGATTTTATCATTGGATTTTTGGAAAAAAGAGCTGAGGCTTCCCATATTGAACGATTTAAAATTTACAAATATGATGAATTATTGGATTTAATAAGGTGCAATCCCGTTATTAAGGAAGAAGAGCACGACAGTACCACGCTAGAAAAAATCATTGAAAAGGTTGATATATCAAATATCTTTAATAAAGATGATTTAATTCTAAAGATTGCCGGGATAATCCTTTGCAATGAATAATTAATATTGGTTAGGAGGAAAATTGTTGGACATTAATAAACTTATTGATAAGGTAAAAGATAGAGTACCCCAACCAATGGATGTAAATAAAAATTATGCTATTTTAATTCCGTTAATTAAAATAAATGATAGATGGGAATTGATATTTGAGCTAAGGGCAAAAAATCTTAAATCTCAACCAGGAGAAATTTCATATCCAGGAGGTAGGTTGGAGAAAGATGAAACCTTTAAAGACGCAGCTGTTAGAGAAACCATTGAAGAATTAAGAATAAAAAAAGAAAATATAAATTATATAGGAGAACTTGACTATCTTGTAACTTATCAAAATATTACAATTCATTGTTTTCTAGCCACAATAAGTGGAATAACTGTGGATAAGATTCAACCAAATCCTGATGAAGTTGACCATATATTCACAGCACCAGTAGACTTTTTCTTGAAAAATGAACCTGAAAGGTATCACCTTGATTTAGCTACCATTGATAATGACGAGTTTCCATACAATTTGATACCTAATGGAAGAAAATACAAGTGGAGAAGAGGAGTTCATTCTGTTTTATTCTATAGATATAAAGAATATATTATATGGGGCTATACAGCCAAAATGACTAAGCATTTAATTGATATAATAAAGGACCTTGATTAGAGGTCCTTTATTAATTGGAGATTTCTCCATTATCTAGATGTCTTATTGATTTTATAACAAAATATGCTGTTATAATTGATGATATAAAATCTGCCGTAGGACCTGCATACCATACACCACTCAATTGAAAGATCTTAGGTAAGATAATCAACGCAGGTATCAATAACAGTACTTGTCTTGATAAACTCAATAACATTGAATGCTTTGGTTTTCCAGTAGCTTGAAAGTAGGATGTACTTACAACTTGGAATCCTATTATTGGTAACATAAAAAGATACGTTCTCAAACCTGGAACTGCATATCCTATAAGTTCAGCTAAATCATTTTTATCACTTATGAATATTTTAATTATAGCTTCAGGAAAAGTTTGTATAATAATAAATCCTAATGTAGTTATAGTAGTTGCACCAATAATAGCATATTTTAAAGTTTCCTTTACCCTATCATATTTTTTAGCTCCATAGTTAAATCCCATTATTGGTTGAGAACCTTGATTTATACCGAAAATAGGCATTAAGATCATCATTGATACAGAGTTTATAACACCCATACTGGATGTTGCCAGGTCTCCACCATATCGTTGCAAATTATTATTAAGTAGTATGGTAACCATACTAGCTGCTAGTTGCATACTAAATGGTGCAAAGCCGTTTGCTATTATTTGTTTAACTATATGAGTTTTTAATTTCAAATACTCTCTCTTTAGAGACAGCATACTTCTTTTACCAAAGAAATAACTAACAACCCATGTAGTAGATACTGCTTGAGAAATTATTGTAGCCCATGCAGCACCTTGTACACCCATATCGAATATAAAGATAAATATTGGGTCCAATATTGTATTTAATATGGCACCAATTAACATGGTAATCATAGCAATCTTAGGGCTTCCCTCTCCACGTATAAAATTGTTCATCCCAAATCCTATGGCATTAATAGGTGCACCAATCAAAATAATTCTTAAATAATCCATTGCATACTGCAAATTGGATTCACTTGCTCCAAAACCTATTAGTAAAGGCTTTAAAAAAATTAAGCCTAGTACAGAAATAATGCCAGACACTAAACCTAAAAGTATTATAGCATTACTAGCAATTCGATCGGCTTCTTCTTTTTTTCCTTCACCTAGACGGATAGATACTAGTGTATTACCACCTATACCTATTAGCATTGAAAAGGCCATTAGTATCAAAGACATTGGCATTCCAACATATATACCGCCTATAGCCCTACCATCTACACCTCTACCAATAAAAATTCTATCAACAACATTATATAATGCATTAACTACCATACCTACAATTGCTGGTAATGAGAATTTCAACAATAATTTAGCAATAGGTTCTTCACCCATTAATTTTGCCCTTTCCTTTTGTAAATCCATTATTTCACCTACCAAAAAAATAGTTAGGGCTAAAAAACCCTAACTATTATTATACTATATAATCATATTTAGTCTATCAAAATTAGTTTGTGAACATTTGTGTCCAGTAAGTTGTGTTGTTGCTTGTCTTATAAGCGCCTACTCCTATTTTGTTGAAGCTTGGATTTAGAATATTTGCCCTATGACCTGATGAATTCATCCAGCCACTAACAACAGATTGTGCTGATAAATATCCTCTAGCTATATTTTCTCCAGCTGTAGAGTATTTGATGCCGAATTGTTTCATCATATCAAATGGACTACCATAAGTAGGTGATGTATGATTAAAATAGTTGTTTTTACCCATATCTTCTGATTTGATTCTTGCAACTCTTGAAAGTTCAGCACTTGCAACAAATGGCTTTAACCCTGCTTTTTCTCTTTCAATATTAACTAATCTAACAACTTCTTGCTCTTCAGCTGACAATCCTGCAACTGGTGTGTTGGGAGTTGTTGGTGGAGTTGTTGGTTTTGTTGGCACTTCTGGTACAGTTGGTGTCGTTGGTGTTGTTGGTACTTCTGGTATAGTTGGTGTTGTTGGTTTATTAGGTACTTCTGGTACACTAGGAGTATTTGGTCTACCTGGTATTACAACATCATTCCATTTCCAATTATAACCTGGAGAAATAACTACATTGTTGTATCTGTAATTGTAGTTATTATTTGGTACATTATAAGTATTTGAACCGCTATTTATTAAATCGTTTAATGAATAGCCATATGAGCCTGCATAAGTATAAACTGTATCACAGTTAATATTTCCAAAATAACTTTCGGCATAACTAACTTGTGACATAAATAATAATGCTACTACCAATAAAGAAAATAACTTTTTACTTTTCATTCGAGAATTCCTCCTTAAAATTAAATTAAAGTCGAGTAACAACCAACAACTTGTAACTAATTTGTAACTTTTTTTAGTATAACACTAGGTTCAATTAAAATAAACCCGCAATAGTTGGACAAACTTCATAATATTTCCACGATTAATAAAGTCTATCTTTTTAATATCTATAATAGTGATATAATTATTGTAATAGTTATTGAAGGGTAGGGGTTAGGACTAATGAGATTGAAATGGATTAATTTGTAGGTTTTTCATATATGATTATCCCTCTTAGATATTTATAATTATAATGCTAATATCTCTAAACATAATTTCATATATTAATTTAGGGAGTGATAAATATGAGAAATCTAGTAATTAAGGGTGATATAGTATTTACTAAAGAGAAAGAAAGGTTTACTATATTTGATGATTCCTATTTAATTGTCGAAGATGGTGTAGTTAAAAAAATTTGCAATTCTTTAGAGAATATCTACAAAGACTATACATTAAGGGATTATACTGGTAAAATAATAATACCGGGTTTTGTAGATATTCATCTACACGCACCTCAATTTCCAAATAGAGGACTAGGTCTAGATAAAGAGCTTATACCATGGCTTAACACATATACTTTTCCAGAAGAAAGTAAATATGACGATTTAGAATACGCCAAGGTTGTTTATACAAAGGTAATAAAAGAGCTTTGGAAATATGGAACTACAAGAAGTGTAGTTTTTTCAAGTATATTTAAAGAAAGTACAAAATTGTTGCTTGATTTATTTATAGAGTCAGGACTAGGTGCCTTTGTGGGAAAAGTCAATATGGATAGAAACACTTCAAAAAGCTTAACAGAAAATACAGTAGACTCTCTAAATGATACAGAAGAAATTATTAAAGAGTATAAGGATAAATCAGATCTTGTAAAACCTATCATAACTCCAAGATTTATACCAACATGTTCTAGTGAATTGTTACATGGACTTGGAGCTTTGGCTAAAAAGTACAATATTCCAGTACAATCACATTTAAATGAAAATAAAGATGAAGTGTTATGGGTCAAAGAACTATATCCTGATTCAAATAATTATGCAAGCGTCTATGATGACTTTGGATTATTCGGTCAAAGCAAAACCATTATGGCACATTGTATTTACAACACCGATGAAGAAATAGATTTAATGAAAAAAAGAGATGTATTTGTGGCACATTGTCCATATTCAAATTTCAACTTATCAAGTGGAATCGCACCAATTAGAAAATATCTTAATGCGGGGGTAAATGTTGGTCTAGCTTCAGATATTTCAGGTGGAGATATATTGAGCATTCCTCGTATAATTGCCGGAGCTATACAGGCATCCAAAATGGCTTGGCTTTACGGTGACAAGAATTTACAGCCATTAACAGTACCGGAAAGTTTCTATCTTGGCACAAAGGGTGGAGGTAAATTTTTTGGTAATGTTGGAAGTTTTGAAGAAGGATACGAGTTTGATGCATTGATAATAGATGTAGAGAACCTAAATCCGGGAAAGGAACTGACCACAGAAGAAAAAGTCCAGCAATATATATATATTGGGAATGAAGAAAATATAATTGAAAGATACGTGAGAGGGGAAGTTGTGAATGAGCCGTTTAAAGATTAGTGAATAGTGAATAGTGAATAGTGAACAGTTTAATTTAGTGAACAACGAACAGTGAACAACAAAAAACATGTGAGAGGTAAGTGTATGAGCGACCTTTTATTGCCTAATGCGGTATAATTTCGACTTATGTAAAACGCCAAAGGCGTCATCCTGAATGAAATGAAGGATCTCTAATATTTATAAATTCGAGTATGGTATGGGATTCTTCGTTAGCACTCAGGATGACAGCTACGCTATAGTTCTTAGTTCTTCACTCTTAGTTCTTAATTATTTTTAATTCTTAACTATCTCTTCAATTGTTAATTGTTCTTTGTTAATCGTTAACTGAGATACGGGGGTTGTTTCTATGTCTAGGCAAAATGGTATCAGTATAGAGGACATGCTTAATCTAGATATCATGTCAAACTGTAAATTAATAGCTGGTGCAAGGGGTGTTCGCAATACCATTTCTAGAGTAAATATTATGGCTGATCCAGATATCTTAGAATGGATGGCAGAGGGAGAATTCCTTCTAACTACTGCATACTTCTTTAAAAAGGATAATATCGAAGACCAAAAACAGCTAATTAGAACTTGTGCTAATAAAAAGTTAGCTGGAATAGGGATAAAGGTATCTCCATATCTAAAAAACTTATCCCCAGAGGTAATTGAATTAGCCAATTACCTAAACTTCCCTTTAGTAGATATACACTATTCAATTCCTCTATCTGATATTATGATGGTAATCTTCAATGAAATATTTAACAAACAAGCTTCTTTATTGCAAAGAATTGAAATGGTTCATGAAAAGCTTATGAATGTTATGTTACAAGGAAAAGGAATAGAAGAAATTGTCCAGATAATACAAGATAATATCAAAAATCCAGTTATATTGAATCTGAATTATTTTAATAAATATATAGAATGTCTTGGAGAAAATAATGAGCATATAAGGGATGAACTCTTGAAAGAAGTAAAATCTTTTAGTCAACCTAGTAATGTTAAAAATAAATTAAAAAGATTGGACGAAGATAAGGTACTTATCAATGATAAATATGTGAAACGTATGGTGATGCCCATTATATTGAGAGATAATATATACGGACACTTATTTACTTGGTCTACTGATATGCCTCTAGGTGGCTTTGACTTAGCTATAATAGAAAGTGCATCTACCACAATAGCCTTAAGTATATTACAAGAATTATCAGTTAAGGAAGTTGAAATACGTTATAGATCTGATTTCTTTGAGGATTTAGTTTCTATGGATTTAAAAAGAAGGAAAAAGGCTTTAGATAGGGCACATTTCTTTAATTTAAAGGAAGATAATTATTATATTATTGAAGTAATGAGTTTTAAGGTTAAGGGTGATTATCCTATCAATAGGGACATGGATATAGACTGTACAATGGATTTGATAAATACTACAGTGACAACAATTGAAGAATTAATGGATTATTATAGCTTAAAGGGAATAGTTTCCACGAAAATAAATGGAATACAGATATTATTAGGTTTTCCAGAGAATAATTCCATAATGGATAAGTTAGAGATTTTTAACAATAAGCTTATTAAGATATTAAATAATAAATATAAGAGTATAGAATCAAGAATCGGAGTTGGAAGGATTTATAAGGATTTGGAAAATGTTAATAAAAGTTTTCTAGATGCAGTAAGAACCGTAAGGATTGGCAAATCTATAACAAATAAAGAAATCGTGACATATGATGAACTGGGTATATTTAAAATATTATCTCAGGATTACTTGAATGATGAGCTTGAGGATTTTTATAATACGGTTTTGAAACCACTTGTTGAATATGATAAAAAGAAAGCTACAGACTTAGTCAAGACTTTAGAAGTATATTTTAAAAACAATGGAAACTTAACTAAAATCTCAAAGGAAATGTACACTCATTACAATACTGTTTTATATAGGATTGGACGGATAAATCAAATCACCGGAATGGACATAGAAAATCCCCACGATAGACTTAATTTAGAAATAGCGCTAAAGATAAAGGAACTTTTGGGAAAGTAAAAAATAGGTAAGAGGTAAAAAGCTAACAACTAACAGGTAACAGCTAACAGGTAACAGCTAACAGTGAGAATACTCTAACCTGAGATTTCTATAGGAAGTGTTTCTGTCTCTAAAGAGTAGATTCCTCGACTGTCTCGGGACGATAACACCGTAGTGTCATTCCGACCAACGCGGAGGAATCTCCTCTTTATAAAATACCCTATAGAATGACCCGAATAATTGTAAACTGTGCATTGTGAATTTAAATAAATTGTGAACTGTGAATTACTCTTCCACTAGCGCTACTGCCCTTATGGGTGAGCCTGTACCCTCTCTTATCTTTAAAGGCAATCCAAAATATAAAAACCTCTTATTAATTAACTTATCTAAGTTACATAGATTTTCTGTATTTGTAATGTGATATTCCCCGCAAACTAAGTGAGCAGAAAAATCAATATCATCAGGTGTCAAATCAATAGCAGGTGCATCTACTCCAATATTTACTACTCCCTTTTCTGCTAACCATTTTGCTCCCTCATAACTCAAACCAGAATATTCTTTTTGAAACATATCTGTACCAAAATTTCTATCATGATGTCCTGTATAAAGTAAGACAATATCCCCTTTTCTAATTTCTTGTCCAGACTTTTGAAGTGCCTTTTCTAGATCTCTAGGCTCAAAATAATTTGGATATCTAACATGGCTTACGTCTAAACATATTGCACTACCCCAAAAATATTCTAAGGGCATTTTATCAATGGTTGGTCCTTCTGGGTTATACTCCCAAACTCCATCGCAGTGAGTTCCGCCATGCTCACTAATAAGTAAATTTCTTGCAGAGAATCCTAGTTTTTTACTACCTGTCTGTCTCATATTTTCCTCATGGGTCATATTGGTCATAATAAATGTTTTTTGATGCATTGGAAAAACACTCATTCCTTGATATATCTCTTGTGATAAATCAACTAACTTTAATCCCATAAAATCCTCCT
This sequence comes from Tissierellaceae bacterium, assembly GCA_033809995.1. Classification (GTDB taxonomy): domain Bacteria; phylum Bacillota; class Clostridia; order Tissierellales; family Tissierellaceae; genus Paratissierella. The sequence continues at coordinate 11,736 of JAPXKQ010000014.1, read as the reverse complement.
TTTAATCAGTGAATAGTGAATAGTAATTAATTAAAAATTAAAAGATAAAAATTAATAATCAAATAAAAAAAGGCTAACATTTACAACAGAGAAGCTGTCATTTCGACCGCAGTGGAGAGATCTCCTCTTTTAAAGCTCTCTTAACTCTTAGTTCTTCACTCTTAACTAATTCTTAATTCTTAATTTTTAATCCTTAATTTTTTTTCCTACCCTTAATTATATATATAAATAACTTTTATTAATTATGAAAAATATACAAAAGAATATGCATAAATTTGGAATACTAAGTATATTTTTATAGTAAAGTAACAAGGAATAATTTAATCTGTTATGTTACTATTAGTCTAAAGTATATATGATAAGGGGGATTTTCATGTATGATGTAATTATAAAAAATGCAAGAATACCTCAAGGTGATAATCTTTGTCCTACAAATATTCTTGTCAAGGATGAAAAAATTGCTGGCTTTGTTGATTCAATTGAAGGAATCTATGCTAAAGAAATAATTGACGTTAATGGACATATGACATTACCCGGATGTATAGATTCACACACTCATTTTATGTATCAAGGATTCCCACATAGAGAAAATTTTCTTACAGGTTCTGCAGCAGCCGTATCAGGAGGAATAACAACCGTTGTTGACATGCCATGTTGCTCCGTTCCATCAGTTAGAAGTGCAAATCAATTACAACTAAAAGTAGATATAATTCAGCCTCAATCATTAGTTGATTTTGCTTTATGGGGTGGTGTAACAGGTGAGGATGTTAGAGAAGGTTGGCTAGACCATGTTCAAGAACAAGTTGACTATGGTGTAGTATCTTTTAAAGCATATATGACTCCATCAGTGCCAACATATCCAAGAGTAACTGACCCTGAAATGTTTGAAGCTTTTAAAGCTGTTGCTGCTACCGGATTGCCAGTAGGCATCCATGCTGAAAACTTTGCTATGTGTGATTATTATGTTAAGAAATTCCAAGCCGAAGGTAGAATGGACGGACCCGCTTGGGCAGAAGCGAGAATGGAATTAGCTGAAAAAGTAGCCATTGAACTAGGAATTAGCTTCGCTGAGGCATCAGATGCAAGACTACATATAGTCCATATGAGTACTGGCATCGGAGCAAAACTTGTAGGAGAAGCAAAGAAAAAAGGTTTAAAGGTTACATCTGAAACATGTCCTCATTATTTGACTATCAATGCGCAAGAAGCCATGACTGAATTTGGTGCTTTTGCTAAAATAGCTCCACCTTTAAGAACAAAGAAAGATAATGAAGAGCTATGGCAAGGGTTAAATAATGGTAGTGTAGACTTTATAGCAACTGACCATGCTCCATATGAAATCGAGAGCGAAAAGACAAGAGAAGGCATGAATATCTGGACAGCTTTCCCAGGAATTCCAGGAGTAGAAACTATGGTTCCTATTATAGTTAGTGAGGGTTACAACAAAGGTAGGATTTCACTTTCTAAGATGGTAGATATTTTGAGTAAAAATGCAGCTATACACTATGGATTGTATCCAAAGAAAGGTGCAATGCAAATAGGTTCAGATGCAGACTTTACAATAATTGATTTGGATAAGGAATGGGTTATAAATCCAAAGGAACAAGCTTCAATGTGTGGATATAGTCCATTGGAAGGAATGAAACTTAAAGGAAAGGTTAACAAAACTATAATTCGAGGACATTTGGTATTTGAAGATATTGAAGAAAGTACATTAGCCAACTTAACAGATGATGAACTTCAAAGAATAGTACACAATTTCCCAGAAGGTGTAGAAGAAAAATACGCTGATGAATTTAAAAGATATCCTCATTTACACAGTGCTGAGTATGAAAACAGCTACAGAATTAATCATCCAGAGGTAATTGACAAACATATTAGAGGAATAAAGGGTATAGTGGTAAGACCAGGATTTGGTCAATTTGTTAAGAGACAAAGCATTCAAATGCTACCTAAACAAATCACATTTTAATTCACAATTCACAGTTCACAGTTCACAATTTGAAAACATAATTAAGAATTAAAAATTAAGAATTAAGAATTAGTTAAGAGTGTAGAGTGAGGAGTGAAGAACTAAGAATTTAAAAGAGGGGATCCCTCTGCATTGGTCGGGATGGTAAACGCCAAAGGCGTCATCCTGAAGAATGAAGGATCTCTACTCTCTCTGATAATCATAGTCTTTGTTAATCGTTATTTGTTAATCGTTATTTGTTAATTGTTAATTGTATAAAAAGGGGGAGAGGAAATTTGCCTAGACATGCGATTTTAATTATTGATATGTTAAACGATTTTGTTCATGAAGATGGTGCCTTAGTCTGTCCTAATGCTAAGAATATCATCCCTAACCTACAAAGACTAATGGATTGGGTTAGAAATAGGGAAAACGATGACATTCATATAGTCCATATCCAAGAAGCACATCGTAAACATGATGCGGATTTTAGAGTTAGGCCAAGGCACGCAGTAGCAGGTTCTTGGGGTTCCCAAATCATAGATGAACTTGCTCCTGTAGGAGATGAGTATGTAGTTCCTAAGAGAAGACATAGCGGTTTCGCTCATACAGACTTGGAATTATATCTACGAGAAGAAAATATTGATACAGTTGTTGTTACAGGTGTCTGGACCAATGTATGTGTAAGAAGCACCGCTACAGATGCTCTAGCTAGAGCCTTTAAGGTTATTACACTAAGTGATGGTTGTGAATCAAAGACAAAAGAAATGCACGAATGGGGTCTTGTAGATTTGAGCATATTCTCAAAAGTAATGACTATAGATGAATATATTAATGACTGGGAAAATAACATTGACCCGTGGATTGGTGGGGGCGATCCAGAAAATAAAGTTAAATAATTTAAAAGACAATTAAAAATTAAGAATTAATAATTAAAAATGTTAAGGAGGTTAAGCCGTAATCTCGGAGCAAAATCGAGAGGCCCTCCTCCTTAAAATCTTAGAAGATTGACCCTAATAATTCTTAACTTTTATCTTTTAATTATTAATTTCTTGTTATTACCTGTTCACTATTTAAAGGAGAGATAATATGAGGGTTGTAGTTGGAATATCAGGAGGAAGTGGCGCTATTTACGGACTATCTCTCCTGAAGGCATTAAATGAGTTGAATATAGAAACACATCTCGTAGTATCGACCATGGGTGAATATGTAATGAATCATGAGTGTGGTGTCAGTCTTTCTGAATTAAAAGCCTTAAGTACTTATTATCATGATAATAAAAACTTTGCAGCACCTATTTCCAGTGGCTCCTTTAAAGTAGACAAAACGGTAATAGTACCTTGTTCCATGAAGACCTTGGCAGGAGTTGCAAATGGTTTTTCAGATTCATTACTTACAAGAGCCTGCGATGTGGCTATAAAGGAAGGAAGAAAACTCATTTTAGTACCTAGAGAGACCCCTTTAAGTCCAATACATTTGGAAAATATGCTTAAACTTTCTAGAATGGGTGTTGTTATCTTTCCACCTACACCTGGATACTACAATCATCCTGAGACTATAGAAGATATAGTACTAAATATGACAGGAAGATTACTTGATATGTTGGACATAGATAATAATTTAATAAAAAGATGGCAAGGTCAATAGAAGGGAGGGTAGGTCTTGGAAAAACAAATGCTTAGATATACCCTTGATAGGTTAAAAGAGAAGAATTATTTATTAGAGTGTGAAAAAGAAGTAGATTCTGTTTACGAAATGGGGGCAGTACTTTCTCATTTTTCAAATAAGCAGCCTATTTTGTTTAATAAAATAAAGAAAAACAACCTTAAATCAATAGGTGGTTTATACGGGAATAGAGATATCTTTTTTGACTTAATAGATACAACTACAGAGGATAGAAACTATAAATTTATGGAGGCTTTGGTAAATCCAAAACCATATAAAATAGTCGATAATGGTCCAGTAAAAGAAAATATTATCAAAAGAAATATTGATATTATGAAATTCCCTATAAATAAGTTTAATGGTGGTGATTCCTCAAACTATATTACAGCAGGTGCTTTGGTATTAAAGGACCCTGAAACTGGGAAATATCATACTTCCATAAGAAGGTTTCAGGTAAATAAGGGAAACGAAATTTCAGCCCTTATAGGCTCCTATAAGTTAACCAATGACTTCCTTGACTTAGAAAGACGAGGAAAATCTCTTGAGGTAGCAATTATACTTGGCTATGATGCACCATTTCTTCTTGCTTCCCAATATCCCAGTTCTACATATGGGGTGGATAAATATGAGGTGGATAGTGCATTGAGGGGGGAACCCCTTGAGCTAGTAAAATGTGAAACTAAGGACTTACTTGTTCCAGCATATGCGGAGATAGTCTTAGAAGGTAGACTTGTAGCAGGAAAGAGGGAGTTGGAAGGACCATTTGGTGAATTGATGGGTTATTATGGTGGGCAAGCCCCACATCCAATTATTGAAATTGATGCTATTATGCATAGAAATGATCCGATTTATCAGACAGCATTTCCCTGTGCTGAGGAACACTTGACCAATGGGCTTATTAGAGAAATGGAGCTTTTCTATTATTTAAAAAACCAAATGGATATAAAGGACGTCTATGTAACTGAGGGAGGCGGTTATAGATTTAATGCCTTTGTTTCCATAAGGCAGAAGAGAAAAGGAGAAGCAAAATCAGCAATCATGGCAGCATTAGGATTAAACAAGGATTTAAAACAGGTAGTAATAGTTGATGATGATGTAGATATTTATGATTTACGTGAAATAGAGTGGGCTATTACTACAAGGACCCAAGGTTCATTAGATTTTGTGATTATACCTGGAGCATTGGGTTCATCCTTGGAGCCATCCCACGATTTAAGAGGTATAACAGATAAGGTAGGTATAGATGCAACGAAACCAGTAGGTGAGTTATCAAAGAAATTTGAACGATGTTCTATACCAGGATTTGACAATATAGATGTAAAGAGATACTTTCCAAATATTTAAAGAGGAAGGTGGTAGAATTTGAAAGAAGCTATTGGAATGGTAGAAACTAGAAGTTTAGTAGGTGCAATAGAAGCTGCAGATGCAATGTTAAAATCAGCCAATGTAAAGATATTGGATTTTCAACTGGTAGGTTCAGGCTTAGTATCAGTAACAATTACTGGGGAAGTGGCTGCAGTAATGGCAGCTGTTGAAAATGGGAAGGAAAGAGCTTCTTATATTTCAGAAGTAATCTCTGCCAATGTAATTCCAAGACCTCATGATGAGGTTGACAAATTGTTTTAATGGTTGGTGATAAAATGGTAAATCCATTAGCAAGACAAAATATGAGAAATTATTTAAAGGAAGAGGATATACGAGCATGTCATCCGGACCAATATGGAGGGAACTCCGGCTTTTATCATCTTCAAAATGATTTAAATCTTGATAACAAAGAGCAGGAGTTGATTCAAAATATCATACAGGGGAGTAAAAAAACAAATAGGATAACCTTAGATGAGTTAGTGCTAAGAATCAAAGAAAGCCGTTGACTTGATGGCTGAAAGAGGTGTGATAATGAATAAGGCGTTAGGACTTATAGAAGCATTGGGACTTACTACTGCAGTTACTGCGTTGGATGCAGCAACAAAGGCTGCAGATGTTACATTGGTAGGAGTAGAAAAGGTTATAGGTGTAAGTAAAGCTGTTAGCGTAACCATACAATTAGCCGGGGAAGTTGCAGCTGTAAAAGCTGCAGTAGATGCTGGAGTTACAGCTGGAGAGAGGGTAGGTACAATTATATCTAGTCATGTAATTCCAAGACCACATGAAGAAGTTGCAACACTGATTGAGAAATTTTCAAAGAATTTGAATGTAGAAAAAGAAGAGAAAAATGACAATTAAAGGAGGGTTCTATATGAGTCAAGCGTTAGGATTAGTTGAAACTAAAGGATTGGTAGGAAGTATAGAGGCAGCAGATGCAATGGTAAAGGCTGCTAATGTTACCTTAGTTGGATATGAAAAGATAGGTTTTGGACTTGTTACAGTTATGGTAAGAGGTGATGTAGGTGCTGTTAAAGCTGCGGTAGATGCAGGTGCTGAAGCAGCTAGAAATGTAGGAGAATTACATTCGGTTCACGTAATCCCAAGACCACATGCAGAGGTAGAAAGAGTTATATTAGCTCAATATGAATAATATTGGAGTGTTTTAGATGGCTAGTACGTTATTAGCTTCAAATGTTTTAAATAGTATTTCATCTAGATTAAAGGGTGATTACTGTTCTAGTAATAAGGTTTTGATTTTATTTACAGGTTCATCCGAAAATTTAGAAGATAAATTATTATATTTAAAGAGTTTAAAAGAAAAAGGCTTTGAAATATCCATAGGGTTTTCTTTTATGGCGGAACGTATATTGGATTTAAACAAGATAAAAAACATATTAAACCCAAGTAATATTTATAAAGAGGAAGATATTTTCAAAATTAAATCAATAATTAATGATTATTCGATATTATATTGCCCCAATATTACAGTAAATACATTATCAAAGGTATCTTTAGGAATGATAGATACATTTGTTTCCAACATTATTTGGACTTTTCTTTATCAAGGCAAGGAGGTTTATGTAGATTTTAATTCTGTACGACATTATCTTGGAATGGAATCAAAATCTAAAGAAATTACAAAGATGATAAATAATTATATAAATACTGTAATAAATATGGGTGCTAAAGAAATCTTGTGGGATGGATTATCAAAAAATATTATAGAGAAAGATAATTCTTCAATATCTAAGATTAAGAGTAGTAAGTCTAAGGACTTAATAACTGAAAGGGATATTTTGAATTTAGATAAAAATATACTTGTATTAAATAAAAATACACTTATTACACCATTAGCTAAAGATAAGGCTAGGGAATTGGGGATAGAGATACGAACAAAATAGAAAGGGGGGCTAAATTTGCATTTAGGAAGAATTATTGGAACAGTAGTGGCAACAAGAAAAGATGAAAAACTTATAGGAAATAAATTGATGATAACACAGCCTCTCAATTTAAAACTAGAGTTAAAGGGTGATCCAATTATAGCTGTTGATACCGTTGGTGCAGGCATAGGAGAATTGGTAATTTATACGACAGGTACTGCAGGAAGAATTGCAGCTAGAAAATTAGATTCCCCAATAGACGCTTCTATCATAGGGATTGTGGATGAAATTGATATCCGCGAAGACCTGCTTAAATAGACGAGGAAGGAGGCTTGTTTATTGAGTTATCCAACAAATCTAAAAAAAGTAATGGAATATAGGAATCTTATTGATGTTTTAATGGGAGATAAGGATTATGCAGATATAGTCCTAAACAATGGAAACATAATCAACGTAATAACAAAGGAAGTTTATAAAGGGGATATAGCACTAAAGGGTAAATATATATTGATGGTAGGAGACTGCAGCAAATTGATTGGACCCAAAACATTAGTTATTGACGTTGAAGGAAAATACCTATCTCCAGGATTTATAGATTCACATATGCATTTTGAAAGTAGTATGCTTACTATAACTGAGTTCTCAAGACTATCCATACCTTCAGGGACAACTACATTAGTTGCAGATCCACATGAAATTGGGAATTCCCTTGGTCCTATTGGAATGAAGGCTATGGCTGATGAAATAGACTTAGTACCTAATAATGTTTACCTGGTTGTGCCTTCCCTCACTCCAGATTCACCAAATTTAGAAACAGCTGGATATGATATTAACTCCAAGGATATGGAGGATTTACTTGAATATAGGAATATAATTGGAATAGGGGAATTGCAAGGATTTAGCAATGCTAAGCATGTATATAGAAATACACCAGAAATCATTACAGATTTACTGGCCTCTACTATTTATGCTAGAAGCAAAGGTTTAGTTGTTGATGGAAATGCGCCAGAGCTATTTGGCAATGAACTAGCAGCACATATCATTGCCACGGGGGGAGAGTGCTCTTGCCATGAAACCACGACAAAAGAAGAGGCTATAGAAAAGCTTCGTCAAGGGATACATTTATTTATGAGGGAAGGCTCAACCCAAAAAAATATGGCTGAATGTATAAGAGCAGTAACAGAAGAAGGACTAGATTCTAGAAGGTGCATATTAGCAACGGACGATATGGTACCTGCTGATTTAGAGACTTTAGGTCATATGAATGAAATAGTAAGAAGGACCATAAAACAAGGTATTTCACCTGTTGAAGCAATTCAGATGGTAACTATAAACCCAGCCACATATTTTGGATTTGACCACATTGGAATATTAGCTCCAGGTAAACAAGCAGATATTGCTATTATTAGTGATTTAGAGGAAATGATAGTTGAAGGTGTGTTTTTAAAAGGGGAATTTGTAGCATCTCGTGGTGAATTGCTTATAGATTTGCCAAAGTATACCTATCCAAATGAGGTTAAATGTTCTGTAAAAATAGGTCCTATTGATGAAGAAGAATTAAAGATAAAAGGTGAAGGACAAAATATCAAAGGAAGATGTATTGAGGTAATTCCAGACCAAAATCTTACAGGTAGTTCAGAAGAAAGTATAAAAGTCGTATCAGGTGTGTGTGAACCAGATATATCAAAGGATGTACTTCTTATAGCCTGTGTAGAAAGGTATGGAAGAAAAGGTGGTATAGGCAAAGCCTTTGTAAAAGGATTTGGACTTAAAGAAGGTGCATTTGCTGAAAGTGTCGCCCATGATACCCACAATATCATCGTAGCTGGTACAAATTACAAGGATATGGCTCTTGCTGTAAACAAGGTGATAGAAATGGGTGGGGGAATTGCCGTATCTAAAAAAGGAAGAATTTTATCTGAAATGAGACTGCCGGTAGGTGGTCTGATAACAGATGAATTAAGTGGTCACGAAGTAAGTAGAAAAATTGCCGAAATAGAAAACATAATAATAAAGGATTTAGGATGTAAAATCCATGCTCCATTGATGCATTTATCATTTTTAGCATTATCAACTAGTCCTACTTGGAAGATTACTGATAGAGGACTAATTGATGTTAATAATTTCAAGATTTTAAATCCAGTAGTTTAACGAAAGGAGGGATAAGAATTTTGGAAGGCACTCCTAATAGAGGTGTCTACGCTCAAGCTTCGACATAAATATATGTTGAAAGGGAGGTATTATTATGGCAAATAAGGCAGTGACTAATGAAGGCTTTTTAGAAAGACAGTTTAAACTCAAAGAAAACAAAACTGATGTTAGAACAGAAATAATGGCTGGAATTACTACTTTTATGACTATGGCATATATCTTAATGGTAAACCCTAGTATGCTTGAAATAGCTGGAATGAACTGGGGTGGGGTATTTACAGCTACAGCACTTTCATCTATAATTGCAATACTTATTATGGCTTTTTACGCAAATTATCCTTTTGCGTTGGCACCAGGAATGGGGCTTAATGCTTTCTTTACATTTACGGTTGTTCTAGATATGGGCCATACTTGGCAGTTCGCTTTAACAGCAGTATTTATTGAAGGTATTCTATTTATAATATTGTCGCTATTTAAAGTAAGAGAGGCAATATTTGATGCAATTCCTATGAATTTGAAGAAGGCAGTTTCAGTTGGAATAGGATTGTTTATAGCTCTTATTGGCTTTGCTAACGCAGGATTGATTGTTGGTGATGGTGGGACCATATTAAGCTTATCACAGGAATTTACAAAAGGTGCACCATTGTTAACATTAATTGGACTTCTAATCATTGGTATATTATTAGCTTATAAGGTTAAGGGTGCTTTGCTTATTGGGATATTAGCAACTACTATTATTGGAATTCCAATGGGGATTACACAAATGCCTACAGGGTTTTTCTCGATGCCTCCATCCTTGGCACCAGTTGCTTTTAAGTTTGAATGGGCAAATATCTTTACTTGGGATATGCTCGTAGTTATGTTTACATTCCTTTTTGTAGACGTATTTGATACAGTCGGAACATTGGTAGGAGTAGCTTCAAAGGCAGAAATGTTAGACGAGGATGGGAAATTACCAAGAGTAAGCCGAGCATTGTTTGCTGATGCTGTAGGTACAGTGGCTGGAGCTTGTTTAGGTACATCCACTGTTACAACTTATGTAGAGTCTGCAGCAGGAGTTGCTGAAGGAGGTAGAACAGGACTTACTTCATTAACAACAGGATTTATGTTCTTTTTAGCATTATTCTTCTCACCAATATTTGCAATGGTTCCAGGGGCTGCTACAGCACCAGCCCTTATTATTGTTGGATTATTTATGATGAGTCCTATCAAGGATATAGACCTTAATGACTATACAGAAGCTATACCAGCATTCTTAACTATTGTTATGATGCCTTTTGCTTATAGTATAGCTGAAGGAATAGTATTTGGCATGGTATCTTATGTATTGTTGAAGTTAGCTACAAAGAAGTTTAAGGATATTTCAGTTGTAATGTATGTCTTAGCAGCTCTATTTATTTTAAAATCTATAATGGGTTAAATAAGAAAAGCTTATAGGAAATCGCCTTCGTAAGAAGGCGTTTTTCTAAAATTAAGGGGGTGAGTATAATGAAATTCTACAATGGAAATTCTGTAGAAGAAGTTGTGGGATTATTGGACAAATATAAAGGAGAATGTAAAGTCATAGCTGGTGGGACAGATATAATAATCGCCCTTAGAAATGAGAAAATTTCACCCAAGGTGTTAATTGATATAGGCAAGATAAAAGAATTAAAAACAATTGAAGAAAACAAGGACAAAATATTTATTGGAGCAGGGGTATCATATACGAGAATTATAGAATCTAATCTTTTTAATGCTAATTTATATGCCTTGAAAAAGGCTTGCAGGGAAGTAGGTTCTCCACAGATTAGAAATAGGGGAACCATAGGAGGAAATATAGCAAACAATTCTCCAGCAGCAGATTCAGTACCACCTTTAATTGCCTTAGGCAGTATACTAAAAATAGTAAGTATTAGAGGCACAAGGGAAGTTCTGTTAGAAGATTATTGTAGCTATAATAAAGAGCTTGGTCTAAAAGATGACGAACTTATCCTTGGTATTGAGTTTAATAAACTTAGAGATAATCAAAGTTTAGGTTTTAGCAAACTAGGCTTGAGAAAGGCATTGGCAATCTCAAGAATATCCATAAGCACCTTAATAGGTTTTGATGAAAATGGAATTATTGATTTAATAAAGGTAGTATCAGGTTCCATAGGAAGATATCCTATGAGAGAGGTTCAGGTAGAAGAATTTCTTATTGGCAAAGAACTAGAGCCAAAAGTTATAAACGAAGCTGTAGAGGTTTTGCAATCATCCATGGATGTTAGGCTTAAGGGAAGGGCTACACTTCCCTATAAAAGGAGAGCAGTAGAAGGGGTACTAAAGGATGGTTTAATAACTGCTGTTTGTTATCTAGAGCCTAGTCGAGAGAACGTAGCATGTCATCTCGAGCCTAGTCGAGAGATCTCCGATTTAAGTGAGGTGTTGTCATGAAAAAGGTAAGTCTAAATATAAATGGAAAAGATTATTGTGAGGTAGTTGATGGAGAAATGAGACTCTTGGATTTATTACGAGACAGATTAGGCCTTATAGGGACAAAAGAAGGCTGTGGTGAAGGCGAATGTGGGGCTTGTACTATCATAATGGATGGAGAAACAGTAAACTCATGTTTAGTCATGGCCTTTCAAGCAGAAGGTTCGCAAATTACCACAATAGAGGGTTTAGAGAAAAATGGAGTCTTACATCCTGTTCAACGTGCCTTTATTGAAGAAGGAGCAGTACAATGTGGATTTTGTATTCCAG
>JAPXKQ010000013.1:0-44112 GCA_033809995.1 Tissierellaceae bacterium | reverse complement strand
CAGCGTAAGTTGGGGGAAATCACTAATATTAAGACAGGTTCAAGTGATTTAAAGGATGCAGACGATGATGGTGAATATCCATTTTTTGTTCGTTCTGAAAATGTTGAGCGAAGTAATCGCTATATTTTTGAGGGAGAAGCAATTTTAATTCCAGGTGAAGGTCGACTAGGGGATATTTATCATTACATTAATGGGAAGTTTGATTATCATCAACGAGTGTACAAGATTAGCGACTTTGAAGATTTAATTACTGATGGAAAGTTTGTGCTATATTACCTACAGCAAAATTTCAAACGTCATGCTTTAAAGTTTACTGTTAAAGCAACAGTCGATTCATTGCGTTTGCCAATGCTTGTAGATTTTGAAATTAAACTTCCAAGTCTTGAAGAACAGAAAAAAATTGGCACTCTTTTTTCTAACCTAGACAACCTTATCACCCTTCATCAGCGTATGTTATTTTTAAAGAAATTAGGAGGGGAAGGTAATGGAAATAATAAGAGCGGACGATTTATTTTCAAAGTATTATGCTCATTGGATTAAAGTTTACAAAGAAGGGGCTATTAGAGAAGTAACAATGGCAAAATATAGGATGACTTTAAAATGGGTAAGGGAATTAGCTCCTAATCTTAAGATTTGTGATCTTAACAGAACAACATACCAACAATTATTAAATGATTATGCCTTGCATCATGAGAAACAGACGACGATGGATTTTCACCATCAACTAAAAGGAGCAATACTTGATGCTGTTGACGATGGATTGGTGGATAGGGATCCTACAAGGAAAGCAATTATCAAAGGAAAAGTACCAAGAGAAAAGAAACCAAAGTTTCTAAATCAATTTGAATTGAATACATTAATAAAAAATCTAGATTTGCAAGATGATATTAATTGGGATTGGCTAATTCTTTTGATTGCTAAGACGGGGATGAGATTTTCTGAAGCCTTGGGATTAACACCAAATGATTTTGATTTTTCTTATCAAACAGTTTCCATAAATAAGACATGGGATTATAAGGGAAATGGTGGATTCTTACCAACAAAGAATAAATCTTCAGTAAGAAAAATACAAATTGACTGGCAAACAACAAGCCAATTTGTTAGATTAGTTAAGGGGATGAATGAAAATGAACCAATTTTTGTTAATGGAAAGGTATATAATTCAACTATTAATAATATTCTTGCTAGGCATTGCAAACAACTAGGAATACCAATAATATCAATCCATGGTTTAAGACATACACATGCATCTTTACTTTTATTTGCAGGTGTCTCAATGGCCAGTGTTGCACGTAGGTTAGGGCATTCAAGTATGACAACAACCCAGAAAACATATTTGCATATTATTCATGAGTTGGAGAATCAAGACACAGATTTAATTATTAGATCAATATCGCAACTAGTATAAAACTATAAGGTAACATACGCTGATGAAGGGTGATAAGGTTGTCCATATTGCTAAAAAATGTGCCAATTTTTTGTTGTTCATCAATGCTAGGTAAATTAATTTTAGTTGCTTTAATATTTTCTGCATTAATGTTTGTATTAGCTGATTGTTGAACTATCTGTTCCAATTGAACTTTAAATAAATCTGACTGATAAAAATAGCCAAAAAATTCATTTGTTATTAGTGATTTGTCAAATCTAAAATTAATCAAGTATGAACCAAAAATTGCTGGTATATCAACATTTACAATACCATACGTACCTACTGTTCCACTTCTTACAATTAAAAAATCTCCTATCTCAACCTTAAAATCTTTATATTCCTTCTCAGAAGCATTTATCTTCGGAGTATCTTTTAAAATTAATTTATTTTCCGTCAAGTCTGTTCCTCGAAGTAGATAATATTTCTTAGCTTCCCCATATTGTTCTGTGGTATAAAACCCTTGTTTGTGAAATAATGTGATTTCAGAAACCTTACGCTGTTCCCAAGAGTTAGTGGGGAATGGAAATATTTTATTGTTTTATATTTATTTTGAAATGATTAGATTTTAATCTGGTTAATGTATCCTTAGTTAAGTTCTTATTTATTTGATGTAACCTAACCATTTTTCATAGAGATATTATAACAGAAATCAACATATAGGGAAAGTAGTAAAATATAATTTTCAAAAAGTGTAACGAATTAAATAATATTTAGGTCTAGATAAAAATAATGAACCGAGCAATATGGAATAGATTCTAATGAAATAGAATAGAAATACAAACTAGATTGTTGTTGCAATTCGGGTGTGATACAATAAGAGATATAGTCGTAAAAGGGATTAAAGAATATATGGAAATTAAGGAATATAGGGATATAGATAAGCTATATAGATATTAGAAATATTCAAGATAATGGAAAAAGTAAGATCTTATGTAGAGGTATTTCATAAAATTCAATAGTCCAAAACGGTTAAAAGATTGGTTAAGAACAAGGAATTATTAGAGGAGATACCTTAAAATATTTTATTAAATTATTATATGATGGAGTGATTTTTTGAGAGAATATCCATAAGTAAATATAGTGTAGATTTAATGTTTAAATGAGAAATGTTCAAGATAGGAGATAAAAATGAGTGAAGAAAAGAATAAGGAGTTAATTTTTCAAGAAATTTTATATGAATTAGTAGATAGCTTTGGGATTGGAAGTCAAGATGGTGTAAAGGCTAGCGTTATTGAATGTCAAAAGATTTTTGATTGCGTATCTATTAATCATCAACAGCAAATTGCTAAATCATTTCAATTGGATGAAAAAATTATAAAAGTAATAATTAAGTTTATGCCTTCGATTAAGGAGTCAGTTGTAGAATATGAAGTAGTATGTTGTAGCGGGGCTAGATGTGCTAAGAATGGTTCAATAGAAGTATTAAAAACTGTAAAAGAAACTCTTGGTATAGATTTTAATGAAACAACTAAAGATGGAAAAATAAGACTTACAACCCAAAATTGCTTTAAAAGGTGCAATTTAGGTCCAAATATTATGGTAAATGGTAAATTCCATCATAAGATGGATAAGGTAAACTCAAAGGAGTTAATGAAAAGTATTCTCTAAAGGTATAGTATCAATGCGAGATAAATATTTAGGAAAAAATTGAGAATAGGGGGGGATATTTGTTGAGAAAGGTTTTATTTTATGGAATGACAGGGGAAAAAATGTGTTTTCAACATATTTTATTGAATGCTTTAGATTTATATTCATCTGGAGTAGAAGTAAGAATAATATTTGAAGGTGCATCTGTTAAGCTTGTACCTTTGTTAGAGGAGGAAAACAATCTACTGTACAAAAGAGCAAAAGAGGCAGGTCTTATTGCAGGTATTTGCCTTGCATGTTCAAAAGTTATGGGTGTTTATAACGAAAATGTGAATTCAGGTCTTCCAATGTTAGATGATATGTCAGGACATGCAGGAATGAAGGATTATATAAATGATGGATTTGAGGTTATAAGTATGTAGTTAAGTCATAAAATCCCCCTAGAAGGTTATAAAATACTAACCTTTTAGGGGGATTTTCTTTTAAAAGAATTAAAATTCTATAGCTTACCCGTAAAACCGTCCATCTTTTTCCTTAAGATATTTTAGTTCTTCAGGAGTTGATACCCTACCTAAATCCTCATTTTGGTAAGGATATCGACCGAATTCCTTCAAAACTTCTCTATGAAGTTTTTCATAATACATTAATTCTTCATCTCCAAGTTCAACATAATATTTATGAGCCCAGTCATGAAGTTCTAAAGATTCAGAATGCATGAAGGGTAGTAGAATATACTTTTTCTCCATGGTAGATAATTTATCATAATCTGGATGGTTAACTACTTCCTGTGCCAAAGCAATTGCCATTTTATCCTGAGTATATGTGCGAATATCATTTCTCCATAAGTTTCTAGAGAATTGGTCCAGAACTATAATTTCAGCAAGTCTACCTTTAATATTCTTTCTCCAGTCAACTAAAAGTCCTTCAGAAGCTGCTTTCCAAGTAACTAAAAATTTGATGCGAATTTTTTCATCAAATTCATCATCTTCAACGAAATGTAATGGAAGGTGTTTGGGATCAAACCAAAAATCTATAACTTCATTCCATGTTGCAACTACCATAAAATCTCTCCTTTTATTAGATTATATATAACTATATACCCAATATTAATAGAAAGTTCCCTTTGTATTTTACCTTATTTATCTAAATCTGATGCTATCTAGTGGGCTAATTGTTTGATATAATTATTTATAGTATTGTAAAAATTCACATTATAGAAGGAGATGAAAAATGGAAAGGCAGAATGTATGGACTAAGGATTTTACTTTAATTACGATAGGTACGATTATTTCTGCTATAGCATGGCAGACCATAAACCTACCCCTAAGCTTAATGGTATTCGATGAGACAGGCTCGACTCTAATGTCTGCAATTTTATTTATTTCAGGGATGATTCCTAGCGTGATATTACCTATACTAATTGCACCACTTATAGATAGGAACCCAAAGAAGAAAATAATAGTGTTACTAGATTATTTAACTGGATTTTTATTTTTACTTATTGCCTATATCGTTAATATTACAGGTTTTCAATATTATCTTTATTTATTATTCAGTTTAATTATGGGTGTAATTGGCACAATATACCAGCTAGCCTATCAAGCTTGGTTTCCAGATTTAATACCTGTAGGATTTGAACAGCAGGGTTTTGCTGTTTCATCATCCATATATCCAACTGTTACGATAGTTATGTCACCAATTGCAGCTTATTTATACAAAACATACTCTATAAGTTTATTATTTGTCATAATCGGAATACTTACATTAATTGCAGCATCCTTTGAGATTTTTATCTCCAATATACATAAAGGAGAAATGGATAGTAAATTTGATTTTAAACAATACAAACTAGATATTCTAGGGGGATTTGATTTCTTAAAAGAAGAAAAAGGAATAAGAAATATTTATACTTATATGAGTATAACCAATGGCGTAGCTAACGGAATGTTTCTTATGGTTCAGGCATATTTTCAAACAGTGAGTTTCTTAACTGTGACAATGTTAGCTTTTCTTCGAAGCGCGGAAACTGTAGGGAGGATTATTGGTGGTTTTATTCAATATAAGGTTAAAATAAAACCTGAAAAAAGATTTGGGATTACAAAATTTGTATATATTTTCTATGAATTAATGGATTTAATTTTATTATTTATTCCTTACCCTATAATGATAATTAATCGATTTTTGTGTGGTTTACTAGGTATGACATCAGCGACACTAAGAGAAACCAGCGTACAGTCATATTTACCAAGTAATATGAGGGCAAAGGTAAATGCTGTATTCAATGTTTTTATGTCCATTGCTATAATCTTTTTCCAAATAGTTGCTGGATTTTTAGGTGATAGAATTGGATATAGACCAGTAGTTATAATCTTATCTCTAATCGGATTAATTTCAATATATATATTCATAGTCATACCATCGGATGAAAATAGAAAAGTTTATGAGGCAACAAGAGCGACTAATTAAAGGGAGGAACTCGCCCTCCCTTTACAATTATATTGTAGATCCTTTAGTTTTCTTTGACATATCGTATCCCAATTCATAGTATTGGTTGTTATTGAACTCAAAGGGTTTGATGATTTCTAGCCCAAGCTTTTCAGTATGAGCTTTTAAAGAGCGAGGGTTGATTTGATTTATAAAAGTAATTAATATTGGGTATCTTTTATTCATTTGAGTCCTAGAGAATTCAAAAATATTTGGTAAAACTTCAGTACTTCTATAATCCTTATGAATACAAATTGGACCATATTGATATGAATTTTCCATTGAAAGAACTTGTCCTAAATATTCTGTGTTTGGCAAATCCTTAATCATATGTTGAAATAGTGGCCATTGTGACCAATATTCCCACGAACCTGCCATAGCATAAGCAACAACTCTATCGCCATCACAAGCTATAGCAAGGCCATTTTCTTTTTGAATTAATTCTTTAAATTGTTCTTCTGTGAATAATGTTGTTACAAATCCATCAGCTTTATCCTCTTCACTTATAGTTGATACATGATACTTTTGCTGTAACTCTGAAACAGCTGGAATGTCTTCTAATGTAGCATTTCTGTATATCATTCAACCACTCCTTTTTATATGTAATACGCTATCTATATTCTAACTCATAATATTGGTCATGTCTATTACGGATTAGAAAAAGCAATAAATATAGGTAGAAGTAGAACTTTCCTATTCGTTTTAAATATAGAATAAATAAATTACCATCAGAGATAATAATAATGAAACTATCTAAATAAAGGAGGTCTATTATTAATGAAAAAGGGCGTATTACCAGCATTGCTGGGAATAGCTGTAACAGGTGCAGCTATTGCAATGAGTGAAACTGACATTACAAAAAAAGCAATGCGACGTAAAGATAGAGAAGCAATGGTTACAACTGGATTAATAGGCTTTGGATTGGCACACGTTGTTTTAGGTGGGTTAGACTTATTTAGTGATAGATAGTTCTATTTTCAGTTTTGAATCTGGTGGATTTTAATCCATCAGATTTTTTTGTCGAGGTTTTAATATGAAGATGGCTTTATTAAGTCTAATAATGAAGATTTCCCTGGAAATATTGACAAAAAATATATATGTATTTTCTTAATGTTCCCAGCCTCTTAACTTTTTTCAGAAAATATAGTAAAATATATATAATTATAAGAAGAATAGGTGAAATAATGAGAATTGGATTAGATGTTGGTTCAACAACTTTAAAATGTGTAGTACTTGATAGAAATGATAATTTGGTATTTCATTCATATGAAAGACACTTTTCCCAGATAAGTGAAAAAACGAACCTTTTATTAAAGCAGGTAAGAGAAGCATTTCCAAAGGAAAAAGAATTTAAAATTTGCATATCAGGTTCTGCAGGAATGGGATTGGCGGAGTATTATGATATACCATTTGTACAGGAAGTCTATGCAACAAGAATTTCTATTTTAAAATTGATTCCAAATACCGATGTAGTTATAGAACTCGGTGGAGAGGATGCCAAGATTTTATTCCTTTCAAAGGGTATGGAAGTACGTATGAATGGTTCCTGTGCAGGTGGTACAGGAGCGTTTATAGACCAAATGGCTACTCTACTCCATATCAATTTAGTTGATATGAATGAAATGGCAAAGAAAAGCAATAAGATATATACTATTGCATCACGATGTGGTGTCTTTGCAAAGTCGGATATTCAACCTCTATTGAATCAAGGGGCAAGAAAAGAAGATATAGCCGCTAGTATTTTTGTTGCGGTAGTCAATCAGACTATAGCGGGACTTGCTCAAGGTAGGAAAATTGATGGACAAGTAGTATATTTAGGTGGACCTCTTACATTTTTTTCCGAATTAAGAAATAGTTTTGACAGAATATTAGGCGTAAATGGATTATGCCCTGAGAACTCATTGTACTTTGTTGCTATGGGAGCAGCCTTAAGTAAGGATAGTAAACTTAAAAATATTGATGAGTTAATTAACGATATTCAGAATTTCAAAATTGAAGTAAATTATTCTTCTTCACAAGCACTTTTTAAAGATAAAGATGAATATAATGAATTTAATAAAAGACATTCAGATGAAAAGGTTGAATTTAAAAATCCTGAGAATTATATAGGAAATGCATACTTAGGTATAGATGCAGGTTCTACGACAGTAAAGATGGCATTAATAGATGATAATGAAGAAATCTTATACTCAAAATACCTTCCCAATAGTGGGAATCCAGTGCCAATTGTCAAGGAGTTTTTAACTCAAGTTTATAATAAATATCCAAATATAAAAATTATATCTTCTGCAGTTACAGGATATGGTGAGGAAATTATTAAAAATGCATTTAAGATAGATTTCGGAATTGTTGAAACCATTGCACACTTTACAGCTGCAAAGAAATTCAAGCCTAATGTAGATTTTATAATTGATATTGGCGGACAAGACATCAAATGCTTTAAGGTTAGAAATGGTGTTATTGATAATATATTTTTAAATGAGGCTTGCTCATCTGGATGTGGATCCTTTCTACAGACATTTGCAGGTGCCTTAGGATACTCTATAGAAGAATTTGCTAGACTTGGGTTATTTGCCGATAGGCCTGTGGATTTAGGATCAAGATGTACTGTATTTATGAATTCTTCTGTTAAACAAGCACAAAAAGATGGGGCAACTATTGAAAATATTTCTGCAGGATTATCAATAAGCGTTGTTAAAAATGCAATATATAAGGTTATTAGAGCTTCATCTGCTGAAAGTTTAGGAGAGAATATAGTAGTACAAGGTGGCACTTTTCATAATGACGTAGTTCTAAGAGCATTCGAAAAAGAAATAAAAAGAGATGTGGTAAGACCCAATATTTCTGGACTTATGGGTGCTTATGGAGCTGCTTTATACTCTAAGTCACATAGTAAGGGAACAAGCACAATTTTATCAGTTGAGGATTTATCCAACTTTACACACAATGTGAAGTCTGTTACCTGTGGTCTATGTAGCAATAATTGTAGATTAACTATCAATACATTCAATGATAATCGTAAATTCATAGGTGGTAATCGTTGTGAAAGACCAATAAAACATAATGATAATAGTCTTAAACTAAATATATTTGATTATAAGCTTTCTTTATTATCAGAATATAAACCAAAGGAGGGTAAAAGAGGAAAAATTGGTATACCAATGTCTCTAAATATGTATGAATTGTTACCATTTTGGCATACATTCTTTACGACTTTGAGCTTTGAAGTTATTACATCCCCCACATCCAATAGGGAGATATATTTAAAAGGACAACATACAATACCTTCAGATACTGTTTGTTTTCCTGCAAAATTAGTCCATGGGCATATTGAGTATCTACTTGATTTAGGTGTAGAAAATATTTTTTATCCATGTCTTACCTACAATATAGACGAAGGTAAGGGTGATAATCACTACAATTGTCCTGTAGTAGCTTATTATCCAGAAGTGATAAAGGCAAATGTTTCTAGATTAGAAAAGATAAATTTTATATATGATTACCTAGGAATTCATAGAAAGAAGAGTTTTGAAAAGGCAATCTTTAAAATATTGAAAGAAAACTTTAAAGATATTACATTTGAAGAAGTTAAAAATGCTACTAATTTAGCGTTTATTGAATATGATTCCTATATGAATAAGATACGAAATAAAGGGTCAGAAATCATGAGCTTGGCGGATAAGAATCATATGCCAATTATTGTCCTAGCTGGAAGGCCTTATCATATAGACCCTGAAATAAATCATGGAATAGCAAAATTGATAACTGAATTCGGAGTTGCCGTAATATCTGAGGATTCAATAAGTCAAAATGTTCATAAGATGCCTACAGATGTATTAAATCAGTGGACATACCATGCAAGACTATATGCAGCTGCACAGTATATTAAAGACAAACCAAATATGAATCTAATACAATTGGTATCCTTTGGGTGCGGACTTGATGCTATAACAAGTGATGAAGTAAAAGAAATATTAGAAGAGACAGGCAAAATTTATACCCAAATTAAAATAGATGAGATAACTAATCTAGGCGCTGTAAAGATTAGAATACGTAGTTTAATAGCTGCATTGGAGCAAGGAAGGGAAGAGATTGTCAATGATTAAAGATAATGAAGTAGAAAAAATTAAATTTACAAAAGAAATGAAGGAAGATTATACTATTTTAATACCTGATATGGCACCTATCCATCTTACTCTTCTAAAAGGATTATTTAAAAGGTATGGATACAATATTGAAATCTTGCGCAATGAAGGACAGTCTGTTGTAGATGAGGGCTTAAAAAATGTTCATAATGATACATGCTATCCTGCATTGTTGGTTATAGGGCAAATGATTGACGCACTAAAAAGTGGTAAGTATGATTTAGACAAGGTAGCATTGGCGATTACCCAAACAGGTGGGGGTTGTCGTGCTTCAAATTATATTCATCTTTTAAGAAAAGCCTTAAAAAAATCTGGATTTGGGCATATACCAGTAATGTCATTAAACCTTTCTGGATTAGAAAAGGGTAATGGTATAAAAATAACTTTACCAATGTTGAAAAGGTCAGCTACGGCAATTATCTATGGGGATCTTTTGATGCTTTTAAACAATCAATCAAAGGCTTATGAGATAAATAAGGGTGACAGTGAAGATTTACTTAACGAATGGTTAAATAAGCTATCAGCTGAATTTCAAAAAGGCAAAGGATTTAGGTTTAATGAAATGAAATCTTATTTGGGAGAGATTGTAAAAACATTTATGGAAATACCTAAAAAATACACGCAAAAAGTAAAGGTAGGAATCGTTGGAGAAATATATGTCAAGTTTTCTTCTCTAGGAAACAATAATTTGGAAAAATTTTTAGATGGAGAAGACTGTGAAATAATGGTGCCAGGATTATTGGGTTTTATAATGTATTGTGTTGAAAATGGTGTCATAGACTATAAGATATATGGAAGCAAGTTTCTAAAAAGCAAGATATTTTCCTTAGTTAATGAATATATTGGTAAAATTGAGGGGGCATTAATAGACGCTGTAAAAAATAGTAACTTTACTCCTCCTTCACCTTTTAAGCATTTGAAGACACTAACTAAAGATGTGGTTGGAATGGGATGTAAAATGGGAGAGGGATGGCTTTTACCAGCAGAAATGGTGGAGTTAATAGGGCAAGGATATGAAAATATAATCTGTGCTCAACCCTTTGGTTGTCTCCCAAATCATATTGTTGGGAAGGGAGTTATTAGCAATATTAAAGAAATATATCCAAATGCAAATATAGTGCCTATTGATTATGATCCAGGGGCAACTAAGGTAAATCAGGAGAATAGAATTAAACTTATGCTCTCAGTAGCGAAGGAAAAGCTAAATTTAGAAAATAAAGGTGAAGAATTACCGATGTTAGATGAATTAGTTAATAATGAAAAATTATGCATGGCTGAAATAAAGTAAGGAGTGGTTATATACCACTCCTTACTATTGAACCTTATGTTTTAGTATCCTAATAAAATGATATGCTTCTCTTAATACGTGGTCTGCCAAAATTGGCGGTATTATGGACTTGATTTTGCACTCCAATAAGCCTTCAGTTGCAGCTTCTTTAAAATCCTTAATCTCTTCAGTAGCCATTAAACTTTTTTGTATTATTAGCTTTTCTGATGTTTTAATACATTCTTCAACTAGTTTTTCAAATTCTTCGGCAAATTCTTCAGCCTTTTCCTTTAATTCTTTTTCAGTTGGGTCTAACATACCATCTATAAATTCTGCATGTTCCCCCATTTTATTGTTCCAGAAATTTAATTCTTCGCATAGAGTAAAATTAGGCAATTTTCTATCAATTAAACATATCAATATTTTTTCGAAATGTTTTGCCTCATTAATTACGTGTATTAGTATTTCAGGGTAAAGCGCTAAAAATACCTTACATCCTAAAACGCATCCTAATAATTTTTCTTTATATTTGATTATTTCTTCTACAAGATTTAATGTTCTTCTATTTATATCATCTATAGCAGTTTCTAACCAAGGGGTAGGTACTGGTATACCTGCTTCTAGTTTTAATTCCGCCATTGTAATATTTGTATTGATTGTAGCTCCTGTTAGTGCTGAAGTTAACTCCTCTGAAGGCAATGTAAATTTGGTAACAAATTCATTTGACCTTATGGCATCCTCTGAAATATTTCCATTTGCAAGTATTATTGTTTCGGAAAGTAATTGCTCCATGCTCCTTTTTAGCACATCTGCTTCTTTGATTAAAGCTGTATTTATGGGAGGTAAGTGAGTTTCAATAAGCAACATATGTTCTTTCATAATTCTTTGAAAGAATAAATTTATCTCCAAGGAGATTTGAATATACTCCTCTCTAGATAGCATAAAATTCCCCCTTCCATATATTAAATTTACTCTTATATATGATATTTAAGGAAGGGGGAAATATGACTATTTTAACAATTTTATTGTATTTTCTCTTATGGTATCATCAATAATATTTGATGATAAATTTAGATTATTTAAAAAGTCTTTTATAATATCAGCAAAATAGGTATATTCATATTTTTTTGATATTTCCGTAAATGCTGGAATTAAATTCTCATTAAACTTACCTGAACTAATATCATAAGTAGGGTTATTTATGCTTCCAAATAAAAAGTTTAATATATATGACTCATAAATTTCATTTATTTCATCTAAATATTTTGAATGTGGATATGTTAATTTAAAATTTTCCAATTCAGCAATTCTATCAGCTAGCTTTTCTAAGGAGATAGCCAATCCATCATCTCTTAAATATGGTTCATTACTATCCATAGCTTTAATTTTTAAATAATCTCTAAATTGCTTTGTAATATTATCACTAAAATTGTTTAAAAACTTCTGATAATCAATCTTGTAAAAGTACATACCTTCTGCTAAATCCAATTTATAACCCATATTCAGACTAGATATCAAATGTTCTTTTAAATCAGTTTCAGATTGTAATATTTTTTCTCTTTTTAAATATTCTATATCATTTAATCTTTCAATTGATAGTTCGTATTTTTCAGATATCTGGTTTTTTCTATATTTATTCAATAAATTAGAAAGCTCTGTATCCCTGTTAGGTACAATTTTATTTAGGTTTTTTATATGCTTACCAATTGCTTCTGTAAGTTTGTTTTTATCAAAATTCCCTTTGTTTTCATTTAAATAACTTATAAACTTATCGTATGCAATTTCTTCCATATTAAGCTTATCTTCATTTGTGGTTTTATATTGTATCATATCTGTTGCAGGTTCTTTTTCTACCTTGACAAGTTGACCACTATCTTTTTCATCCCATTTATACCATAAAATCAACTTGTCTGACCCTGCAGAACTTTGATCTTCTGTTTCTGGGTCTACTGCATAAATACTAAATTCTAAGATACCATCACCATCAATATCCTTTATTTCATTGCTAGTATAAACTGAAATCAATGATATCTTTTTATCATTAAATATATCTTTTAGTTTGCCATTTTCTAGAATATAACCATAGGTAATAGCTGAATGTGCTCCAACCTGATTACTTAATAATATACCATTTTGAGTAGGAGAGATTTTCCCTATTTCAAGTAGATAATTTGTGTTATCATAGTTCATACTCACTTTATCTAGTAATTCGTATTTTTCCCCAGTAAATTTATAAACTCCAAGTGCACCTTCATCATCGATATTTTCAGGATTTCTTTCCATGAATACGACTAATTCCGGAATATTGTCTTCATCCAAATTTCCTATGGCATAGTATTTTGAATTTGTAGATTTAATTTTAATTAAGGCATTTGCATATTCATCTACTTTACTCATAAAAAGTTCATCATTTAAGAAATCATAATTCTTTCCTTTAGAAATTATTAATTCTTTTATTGAGGTTTCTAGTGGGATGGCTTCTGGCAATATTTCATTACTATTACAGCCTACAAGTATGATACTAGTGACTATTAATAATGACATAATTAGAATAATTTTCTTAAACATAGAATAGCTCCTTTCTATGATAATTATAAGCTAATATTTATGATTTGGGGTAACAAACAGGTTACATTATTAGTGGATAAAGTGTTAGGAAATGGTAAAATATTAATGAGGTGATTTTAATGTTATTAAAAGAAGAAAGAGAATTAATTATTGAATATGGTATAAAACTAGTCAAATCAAATCTAATAAAGGGAACAAGTGGCAATATTAGTATTTTCAATAGAGAAAGAAAGCTTATAGCCATTACCCCTTCTGGGATAGATTATTTTAAGATATTACCAGAAGATATAGTTATTTTAGATCTAAAAGGTGTTGTTGTTGAAGGAGATAAGAAACCATCCTCTGAGCTTCAATTGCATAAAATTTTCTATGAAAGCAGAGAAGACATTAGTGCAATGGTACATACTCATAGTAGGTATGCAACAACACTGGCATGTTTAAATTGGGATTTGCCACCAGTTCACTATATGATTGCATCAGCAGGTATAGATGTAAAATGTGCTAAATATGCTACCTTTGGTTCAAAAGAATTGGCAGAAAACGCATTTGAAGCAATGATAGATAGGAAGGCAGTACTGTTAGCAAACCATGGAATGATAGCAGGTGCTCAGGACTTAAATAAGGCATTCAGTATAGCTGAGGATGTAGAATATTGTGCAGAACTTTATTATAGAAGTAAAGCTATAGGTGAGCCTACTATCCTTGGCGAAGAAGAGATGATTAATATGATAGAAAAATTTAAAACATATGGACAATAAGATAGTATGGCATAAGGAGTGTGAATTCACCTCTTTATGCTATACTATTGATCAATTTGCCTATTTTTTCAATATTACATTCAATTACATCCCCAGATTTTAAAAATCTATAGGGGTTAAATCCCATCCCTACCCCAGCTGGTGTTCCAGTCAATATAATATCACCAGCTTTTAGGGTTATTCCCTTTGATAAGTCTGAAATAATATAAGGAATATCAAAGATTAGATTTTTTGTATTAGAACTTTGTCTTAATTCGCCGTTTACAAAACAACTTATATCCAATTCAACAGGAAACTTTATTTCTGTTTTATCTACAACATATGGTCCAAGGGGCATAAAGGTATCAAAGCTCTTACCTTTAAACCATTGAACGTGTCTCTTTTGAATGTCTCTAGCTGTAATATCATTTCCAATTGTATATCCAAAGATATATTCTTCTGCTTCTTCCTTAGGAATATTATAACCATCCTTTCCTATTATGACTGCAAGCTCAACTTCATAATCTATTTTTGTAGAAACCCCAATGGGTAATTTAATATTATCTAAATGGCCGATGGAGGGATCAGCTATTTTAGTAAAATATATGGGGATTTCTGGTATTGCAGCTACGTTTCCTGGCAAGCTATTTACCTCTAAGGCATGTTCTACATAGTTTTTACCAAGACAAAATATATTTCTTCTAGGATAAGGTATTGGAGAAGTAAGTTTTATATCTGATAAGGGGATACTCATATCATTGAACTTATGCCATATGCCCATAAATTCATTTGTTAATGTATTTGAATACATTCTTATAAAATCTTTTAAATTCTCAGGAACTTTTAACTTTAATTCATTTAGCAGGATATCCATTGATAAAACTTTTGTTTCATCATCATTTAATATTCCATATCCGTAACTTTCTTTATATACATATGATAAGTATTTCACTCATATCGCCACCTTTCTAAAAACATTATAGCAAAGTGGTCCCCCAGTAACAATTATTTCTTTAACAGATTAATAAATAGTTAGTTTAATTAATAGAATTGTATTAAATATAAACTTTTGAACCAATATTAAGAACATTATGTAAACTGGAAATTAATGTGCTATAATGAAATTATAGAAATTATTTGGCTATATATTCAGTCTTTATTAAAAGGGGGAAAAAATATGATAAGTTTAGTAACAGATAGTTCATGTGATTTACCAAAGGAGTATATAGAAAAATATGGTATAAATGTTGTTCCTCTTACAGTTAGTATAGATGGAAAAGATTATATAGAGGGAATTGACATTCAATCAAAAGAATTTGCTCATATGATGCTAAATGCCAAGGATTTACCTAAAACTTCTATGCCTTCACCTGGGAAATTTGCTGAAACATTTAAATCATTAGGAGAGATGGGATCTATACTTTGCCTAACAATATCATCAGGTCTAAGTGGTACATATCAATCATCTTGTTTAGGAAGAGATTTGTCTGGTGTGGATGTAAGGGTGATAGATACAATTTCCGGCTCAATAGGTCATGGATTGATGCTTTTAAAAGCTGCAGAACATATTCAAGAGGGCTTAAAGCTAGACGAAATAATTAAAAAAATAGAAGAATACAAAAGAAGACCAAATATATTGGTTTTGTTAGACACTTTAGAAAACATAGTAAAAGGTGGAAGGTTATCTAAATTTCATGGTTCTGTTGCTAAGGCACTTGATATTAAAGTGATACTTGGTAATGATGGTCATGGGGAAGTAGCAATGCTGGAAAAGATACGAGGAAAGAAAAAGTTTTTGAAAAGGGTAGTGGAAAAGGTTGGGGAAATGAAGGAGGACTTTTCAGATACAATATTTGGAATTACACATATTGATAATATTGAAGATGCAGAATACTTAAAATCTGAATTGATTAATAAATATAATCCAAAGGATGTAATTATAAACTATATGGGTTCAACAATGGGTACATACGCTGGAAAGGGCGGGATCATCTTAGCATTTTTATAAAGTAATATGGAAAATAGGCTTGTAAAGGGCCTATTTTTTTATGTAAAAAGTACTCGCAAAATAAGTTGACATATTTTTTAAAAAGGTTTAATATCCTATATAGATACTCATCTATATAGGAGGACAAATATGCAAGTTAATTATGAAGATTATTCTAAAATACTAAAAGCTATATCTGATCCTAAAAGATTACAAATAATTGATATATTATCCTGTGGAGAAAGGTGTGCATGTGATATTCTTGAACATTTTGATTTTACACAGCCTACACTTTCACATCATATGAAGATATTGGCTGATTCAAATATCGTAAATATTAGAAAAGAAGGTTTATGGAGTTATTATTCTTTGAATTTAAGTCAATGTAATAATGTTTTATCTGTTTTTAAAAATATTTTTACAGAATCAGATGATTGTATATGTAGAATTATAGATAATAAAGCATGTAAATAGAATTAATTGATATTAAATTTAGTAAAAATGAAGTGAAGGAACCTATTTTGTTTAAAAAAGACGCTAACCCTAAATATGTCTGCTGTTGAAGATATCAGAAAAATCATGATAAGGAGGGTTATTAAAATGAATATATTTTCATGGTTAAATGCACAATTATTGAAAATGGAATGGTTATATTTTTTAATACAATTATTAGTTGAAAAGGTTTTTGGATTAAGTATTGAGACAAGACTAGGTAGTAGTATTCACTTTTTTATATATGATGTAATTAAGATATTTATCTTGCTATCTATATTGATATTTGGTATTTCCTACGTACAAAGCTTCTTTCCGCCAGAAAGAACTAGAAAAATATTAGGTAGGTTTCAGGGGATTACGTCAAATATTTTAGCAGCTCTATTAGGTACTGTTACTCCATTTTGTTCTTGTTCTTCAATCCCATTATTTATAGGATTTACAGGTGCGGGATTACCAATTGGCACTACATTTTCATTTTTAATATCATCACCTTTGGTAGACTTAGCATCAGTTATTTTGTTAGCTAGTGTATTTAATTGGAAAATAGCTATATCATATGTAGTTGTTGGAGTTATCCTAGCTGTTGTAGGTGGTACTATTATTAGCAAATTGAAGCTAGAAGAATATGTAGAACCATTTGTATATAATAGTCCCATACTAGATGTGACTCAAGAAGAATTAACAGTAAAGGATAGAATTAACTTTGCATGGAATCAGGTTATTGATATTGTTAAAAAAGTATGGTTGTATATATTAATAGGGGTTGGAATTGGAGCTGCAATTCATAATTATATTCCAGAAAACTTTATAAGCACAATACTAGGCAAAGATAAATGGTACTCTGTATTTATAGCTACCTTTGTTGGTATTCCAATGTATGCGGATATATTTGGCACATTACCAATTGCGGAAGCGTTGGTACTTAAAGGAGCAGGACTTGGTACAGTACTATCTTTTATGATGGGGGTTACTGCTTTATCACTACCATCAATGATTATGTTATCTAAGGTTGTAAAGAAAAAATTATTAGTAACATTTATAGGAGTTGTGACTATAGGAATATTAATAATCGGTTTTGCTTTTAATATGTTTTCATATTTATTAATATAAGGAGGCTTTTAAATGGTAATTAAAATTTTAGGGTCAGGTTGTAAAAAATGTGATACGTTAACCGAAAATACAAGAACTGCTTTAGCAGAAAAAGGAATTGAAGCTGAGATTATAAAGATTACAGATTTCAAAGAGATTATGAAATATGGTGTAATGAGTACACCCGCTCTTGTAATTGACGAAAAGGTGGTGTCCTTTGGTAAGGTTTTAAAGCCTAAGGAGATTATAAAGTTGATTGAGAATTAGGTAATCATTATTCGACAAATATTTATTTTATCCTATTGACTTATTTGGTACAGGCTGTTATCATTTAGTTGTAAAGATGAATATTAGCTCATATAGGTCTCATGATATGGTTGAGACGTTTCTACAAAATGACCTTAAATCATTTGGCTATGAGTGAAAGTGTACCTAGGGTTCCGAAGTTTAATTCTTGCTGGACCGAGCGGTACAGGTACTATTATTTAGTATTACACCGAAGGGATAAAAGCCCAGTCGGGTAGGTTTCACTTCCTACCTGACTGGGCTATATTTGTTTTTGTTAAAAAGCTCAATTATTGGGCAAAATACACAAGAATAAATACTTTGGAGGAATTACGCAATGGAACAATTTTTCAAGCTTAAGGAACACAACACAGATGTAAAAACTGAAGTTTTAGCAGGTATTACAACATTTATGACAATGGCATATATCTTAGTTGTAAACCCTAGCATGCTAAATCTTACTGGTATGGATTTAGGTGGAGTATTTACCGCAACTGCACTTTCTTCAATGATTGCTACTTTGATTATGGCATTATACGCTAAATATCCATTTGCCTTAGCACCAGGAATGGGACTTAATGCATTCTTTACTTTCTCAGTAGTATTAGGACCTATGGGTAAGACATGGCAATTCGCTTTAACAGCAGTATTGATTGAAGGAATTATATTTATATTATTATCCGCTGTAAAAGCAAGAGAGGCAATATTTGAATCTATACCTTTAAATCTAAAAAATGCAGTTTCAGTTGGAATAGGTTTATTTATAACATTTATAGGATTAACAGGTGCAGGAATTGTTAAAACTGGAGACGGCACAATAGTAGCACTAGGAAAATTAACATCAGGTGCACCATTATTAGCAATCATAGGAATTATTATTACAGGATTTTTATTAGCGAAAAATGTTAAGGGTGCATTATTATTAGGAATAGTTATAACAACAATAATTGGTATCCCTATGGGAGTTACAATATTACCTGAGAATTTTAGTACAATCGTTAGTTTACCACCATCAATGAAAGATGTTGCATTTAAATTTGTAGGATTTGACCAAATATTTTCTTTTGAAATGTTAGTTGCAGTATTTACTTTCCTTTTTGTAGATATATTCGATACAGTTGGAACATTGGCAGGAGTTGCTACAAAGGCAAATATGTTGGATGAAAATGGAAACTTACCAAGAGTTGGAGCAGCTTTAATGGCAGATGCTATTGGTACAGTTGCTGGAGCATGTCTAGGAACAAGTACTGTTACAACTTTCGTAGAAAGTGCTTCTGGAGTAGCAGAAGGTGGTAGAACAGGACTTACTTCATTAACAACTGCAGCTATGTTTGGAATTTCTTTATTCTTCGCACCATTATTTACGCTAGTTCCATCAGCTGCTACAGCACCAGCATTAGTTATCGTAGGGTTATTTATGATGAGCCCAATAACAAAGATAAACTTTAGTGATTATACAGAAGCAATACCAGCTTTCTTAACAATAGTAATGATGCCATTTGCATATAGTATTGCAGAAGGTATTGTATTTGGAATGGTATCATATGTAGTATTAAAAGCTATTACAGGTAAATTTAAAGATATTTCCCCAGTAATGTGGGTACTATCAGTTCTATTTGTTTTAAGATTTATATTTATGTAAAATCAGTAAAATTAGTTATTCACTGATATAAAAGGGAGCGAAAAGATGAAATTAGTATACAAAGGTAAGACTAAAGATGTTTATGCTTTAGATGATGGTAACTTTCTATTAAAGTTTAAAGATGAGGTTACTGGAGAAGATGGGGTATTTGACCCAGGAGCAAATAAAGTAGGCTTGACCATTGAAGGCATGGGTAAATCAGGATTAAGGCTGACAAAGTTTTTCTTTGAAAAGTTAAATAATCTTGGTATACCTACACACTATATAGAATCTGATATGGAAAATGCAACTATGACTGTTCTTCCTGCGAAGATGTTTGGCAAAGGTGTAGAAGTTATATGTCGCTACAGGGCAGTAGGAAGTTTCCTACGCAGATATGGTCTTTATGCAAAAGAAGGACAACAATTAGATGCATATGTGGAAGTTACATTAAAGGATGATTTAAGAAACGACCCTTTAATTACCAATGAAGCTTTAGAAATGCTAAACATAATGACTAAAGAAGAATATGAAGTGCTAGTTAATCTTACTAAGAAAATTGGCAATATAGTCAAAGATGAATTAGCAAAAAAAGGATTGGAGCTTTACGATATAAAATTTGAATTTGGAAGAGTAGGAAATGATAATCATATTGCCTTAATAGATGAAATATCAGGAGGTAATATGAGGGCTTATAGGGATGGGAAATATATAGAACCCCTTAAATTAGAAGAAATAATGTTAAATAATTAAATAGGATTAGCTCATATAAGTCCCATGATATGGTTGGGATGTCTCTACTAAATGACCGTAAATCATTTATCTATGAGCGAAAGTGTACCTAGGGTTCCGAAGAATTTTTCTTGCTGGACCGAGCGGTACAGATACCAATTTGGTATTACACCGAAGGGATAAAAGCCCAGTCGGGTAGGTTTCGCTCACCTACCTGACTGGGCTTTTAATTTTGAAGGAGGGTCAAAATGGACTATAAAAGAATTGTAATTGAAAAGGAAAAGTTAGCAAATGTTGAAGCACAAAATTTACTAAATGAATTTAAGAATTACCTAAATATTGAAAGTCTTGATGATGTTAGAGTCTTAAATATCTATGACTTAATAAATGCAACACCAAATGAAGCAAAAGAAATAACAGAGAAGATTTTATTTGATTCAAGTGTGGATTTACTTTATAAGGATATTCCTCTATTAAATGATGATGAAAAAGCATTTCGTATTGAATATCATAAAGGACAATTTAATCAACGGGAAGATTCCACAAGAGAGATGATACACAAATTTCTAAACTATGACCATATAGATGTTCAACATTCAAAATTATTTATCTTAAAAAATATATCTGATACAGAATTAGAAAAAATTAAATCCTACTATATTAACCCTGTTGAATGTAAAGAGGTAGACTTAAATTTCTTTCATTATGAAATAGAAGAAGATACAGATAAAAAATTAGAAATAATATCCAATTTTATTAATATGGATGAAAATCAAATTCTTGAAATAAAAAATAAGTATGGTCTTGGTATGGATATTGATGATTTAATGTTTTGCCAAAAATACTTTAAGAGTGAAGATAGAGACCCATATTTAGCTGAATTAAAGATTATAGATACCTATTGGTCAGACCACTGTAGACATACAACCTTTATGACAGAAATAACTGATGTTAAATTTGAAGAAGGAAAATATAAGGAAATATTTGAAGAGGTTTTTAAAGATTATTTATCCTCAAGAGAATATGTTTATGGTGAAACAGAACGACCTATTTGTTTAATGGATTTAGCTACTATTAATATGAAGGAAATAAAGAAAAAGGGACTATTACAAGACAAGGAAGAAACTGATGAGATTAACGCAGCAAGTATAGAAATAGATGTTGATGTAGATGGGAAAGATGAAAAGTATCTTTTAATGTTTAAAAATGAAACCCATAATCACCCAACAGAAATTGAACCTTTCGGAGGGGCTGCCACTTGTCTTGGAGGTGGCATAAGAGATCCATTATCAGGCAGAGCATTTGTTTATCAAGCTATGAGAATTACAGGTGCAGGGGATCCAAGACAAAGCTTTGATGATACATTGCAAGGAAAGCTACCCCAAAGAAAAATTACACAAACGGCTATGGAAGGCTATAGTTCCTATGGAAATCAAATTGGTGCTACATCAGGCTATATAAATGAATTTTATGATGAAGGTTTTGTGGCAAAGAGATTGGAACTAGGTGCATTGGTAGCAGCAACACCTAAGTCTTCAGTATTTAGAGGTAAGTCTGAGCCATCAGATTTGATAGTATTGGTTGGCGGAAGAACAGGAAGAGATGGATTGGGAGCAGCTGTAGGCTCTTCTAGGGTACAAACAGAAGAATCTTTGGAAACGGCTGGAGCAGAAGTACAAAAAGGAAATCCTATATTAGAAAGAAAGATAGTAAGGTTGTTTAGAAATCCAGAAGCTACAAAGTTGATTAAAAAATGTAATGACTTTGGAGCAGGTGGGGTAGCAGTGGCAGTTGGTGAATTAGCAGATGGATTACTTATTGATTTGGACAAGGTGACCTTAAAATATAAGGGTCTTAATGGAGAAGAAATCGCTCTATCAGAATCACAGGAAAGAATGGCAGTTGTAATAAGTAAAGAAAATCTTGAGAAGTTTATGAAATTAGTTGAAGATGAGGATTTAGAAGGTACTGTAATTGCGGAAGTCACAGATAAAAATAGATTGCAAATGACCTGCCTTGGGCAAACAATAGTTGATATAGATAGAAAATTTTTAGACACTAATGGTATAAGAAAGAAAAGCAAAGTTAATATTGCTAATCCTCAAGCTAAATCATATTTAGGGACAAATCCAGCACATGTTGAAAATAAACATATTGCTACTGCTTTTATTGACAATATGACTGATTTAAACGTAGCGTCTCAAAAAGGACTTATAGAAAGATTTGATAATACCATTGGCTCTGTGACAGTTTTAAACCAAATGGGTGGGAAATACATGCTAACACCTCAAGAGGGAATGGTAGCTAAGATACCAGTATTAAATGGAGATACTAAGACTTGCTCCATATTTACATGTGGATATGACCCTAAGCTTGGAAAATGGAGCACATTCCATGGAGGATATTATGCAGTTATAGAATCTATAGCAAAAATAGTTGCACTAGGTGGAGATTATAAAAACGTAAGACTTACCTTTCAGGAATATTTTGAAAGACTAGGAGATAACCCATATAAATGGGGTAAGCCATTCACAAGCCTTCTTGGAGCTTTTATAGTTCAAAAGAATTTAGATATACCAAGCATAGGTGGAAAGGACAGTATGAGTGGGAGCTTCGGTGAATTGGATGTTCCTCCATCATTATTTAGCTTTGCAGTTACTACTGAAAAAGTTGAAAATATTATTTCAAAGGAATTCAAAAATACCAATTCTAATGTAGTAGTTGTTAATTTGAATATAGACGATAATGGATTAATAGACTTTGAACAGCTTAAAAAGAATTATTCAAAAATTAAAGAATTAGCCAATAAAGGATATATTTTATCCAGCTCTAGCATTAAATTTGGCGGTATTGCAAGAAGTATCGCCGAAATGACCTTTGGGAATAAAATTGGGTTTAAATTCAATAAGGATATTTTAAAGGATATATTTAAACCTCTTTACGGTTCAATCATATTGGAAATGGACAAAGATTTAGACTTAGAGAAATTATTTGAAGGAATTGATTATAGCCTTGTTGGGACTACAATCAAAGAAGAACAAATAATTATTGGAGATGAAGTTATAGATTTAAATAATTTAATAGAGAAGTGGCAATATACTTTAAACGATGTATTTCCTATTAATGAATGTTCTAAGCGAACAGAGAACTTTTCATATGATAAAGGAAATATCGTTAAAAACAAATATAAAATTGCAAAGCCTAGGGTTTTAATCCCAATTTTCACTGGTACCCATGGTGAATATGATATGGCTAATAGCTTTATAAAAGCTGGGGCAGAAGTTGAAACTTTTGTATTTAAGTCTTTAAGCCAAACCTCCATTGAGGAATCATATAAGGAGTTATCAAGAAGAATAGGAAAATGTCAAATCTTAGGTCTTCCTAATGGGCAGATTTATGGAGATGAACCTGAGGGCAGTGGAAAGCTTATAAAACTTATATTTTCAAACCCTTATATAAATGAATCTGTCAATGAACTTTTAAATTCACGAGATGGACTTATATTAGGTATAGGTGGAGGATTTGCAGGATTATTAAAATTAGGACTTATAGAAGGTTCACCCTTTATAACCTACAATAGTACAGGTCAATTTGTCTCTAGCTTCGCAGATATAAAAGTAGTTTCAAATCTTTCACCATGGATGAATTGTATGGAAGTAGGAGATATTTATACTTCACCAATAGCTACAAAGGAAGGGCGAATTGTTTTAGGTGAAAATAAACTTAAGTTAATTGAAAATGGGCAAGTTGCAACTACATTCCATCTTTCCAATCCTACAGGGTCAGAAATGGCAGTAGAATCCTTAACAAGTTTAGATGGTAGGGTCTTAGGTACCATCGCCTCAATTGATAGATTAGATAATAATTTATATAAGAATTTAGAATTAAAAGGAACACACAAAATATTTGAATCAGGTATAAAATACTTTGGCTAGGAGTGAGGATATGAAAGTTAGCATAGTAATGGGAAGTATTTCAGATAAAGAAATAGGTAATAAGGTAATTAGGGTATTGGAGAAATTTGGAGTGGATTATGAAATTAGGGTTATCTCAGCACATAGGACTCCATATATAGCTTGCGAATTTGCTGAAAATGCTGAAGAAAATGGCACAGAGGTTATAATTGCAATTGCTGGAAAAGCTGCACATCTAGCTGGAGTAATAGCAGGAATTACACCTCTTCCAGTAATAGGCATCCCAGCCAAATCCTCTACAATGGATGGGCTAGATTCACTACTTTCAGTAGTTCAAATGCCTAAGGGAGTTCCAGTTGCTACAGTTGCAATTGATGGAGGAGAAAATGGAGGACTTCTTGCTGTTCAAATGTTGTCTATTAAATATCCAGAATTGAGACAGAAATTTAAAGAGTATAAAAAGGAAATGGCAGAAGAGGTAATTAAGATGGACAAGGAGATTAACCTTTAGGAGGTATTATTTTGAGTGGTGTATTTGGTATATATAGTAAAAATAAAAACAACGTATCTCAAATAATATACTATGGTCTATATGCACTTCAACATAGGGGTCAAGTTAGCTCTGGCATAGCAATAAACAACAATGGATATCTAGACTATTACAAAGGTCTAGGATTGGTCCATGAGTTGTTTTCAAAAGATATAATTGAAAGGCTAAGAGGTAACATCGGTATAGGTCATGTTAGATATGCTTTTTCTTCAGAAGAACAGACTCAGATAAATAGCCAACCCCTAGTTATTGGCTATAAAAGAGGTGCTTTTGCCTTAGCACTTGATGGTAGTATCGTCAATTCAAATGAAATAAAAGAAAAGCTCGAAGATATGGGGACAATATTTCAATCCAATTTAGATGCTGAAGTTATAGCAAATTTAGTTGCAAGAAATCACAACGTAAATCTTGAAGAAGCATTAATTAAAACCTTAGACGAAATCGTAGGTTCCTATGGACTTATATTAATGACCAACGAAGTTTTAATTGGGGCTAGAGATCCATATGGATTAAAGCCATTGTCCTTGGGAAAATTGGGAGATGATTACGTACTAGCTTCAGAAAGTTGTGCTTTTGACACCATTGGTGCGGAATTTATAAGGGGCATAGAGCCTGGAGAAGTTGTTGTTATAGATCAAAAAGGAGTAAGGACCATATCAAAACGTCCTGCTGAAAGAAAGCTTTGTTTATTTGAGCTAATATATTTTGCTCGCCCTGATAGCTTAGTTGACGGAAAAAGCATCTATCTATCAAGAATAGAAGCTGGAAGACAATTGGCTAGGGAATCAAAAATAGATGCAGATATTGTCATAGGAGCACCAGATTCTGGAATTGTATTTGCCATAGGTTTTGCGGAGGAATCTAAGATACCATATGCTGAAGGTATCATAAAGAATAGGTATGTGGGTCGTACATTTATTCAACCAAGTCAAGAATTAAGGGAGCAAGGAGTCAAAATCAAGTTAAATGCCCTAAAGGAAAATATAGAAGGCAAAAAAGTAATTTTGGTAGATGATTCAATAGTAAGGGGAACAACCATTAAAAGAACTGTTGATATGCTTAGAAAGGCTGGGGCAAAAGAAGTACATGTTAGAATTGGCTCCCCTCCTGTACTCAACCCTTGCCATTTGGGTATGGACACACCTAGTAAGGATAATTTGATTTCAGCAAAAATGGATGTAGAAGAGATAAGAGAGTTAATAAATGCAGATTCCCTATATTTTTTAACATTAGATGGTCTAATACAGTCATTGGGAAATAACGGATTTTGCAAAGGATGTTTTACAGGAGAATACGCGGTGCCAATTAACAAATAACAATTAACAGTTAACATTGAAGAGTGAAGAGTGGAAAACATAGTGAACAACGAACAGTGAAAAAAGATAGGTAATAGGTAAGAGGTAATAGGTAAGAGGTAAAAAATTGACAGTGGACAATGAAAAGACAACACCGAAGGTGTCATCCCGACGTAGTGGAGGGATCTCCTCTTTTGAATTCAGTTCTTAGTTTTTCACTCTTAGTTCTTAGATGACACCTTCGGTGTTTTCATTTTTAATTCTTAATTCTTAACTTTTAATTATTTTAAGGAGGTTTAACATGTCTCTAACATATAAAGATGCAGGTGTAGATAAAGAAGCGGGGTACAAGGAAGTTCAACTAATAAAAGGACTGATTAAAAATACTCATATTCCAGGTGTTTTATCCGATATTGGTGGATTTTCTGGGCTATTCCAATTGGATACAACAAAATATAAACAACCAGTTTTAGTATCTGGAACAGATGGAGTTGGAACAAAATTAAAATTAGCTTTTATGATGGACAAACACAATACCATTGGTGAAGACTGTGTAGCAATGTGTGCAAATGATATATTGTGCCAAGGGGCTAAACCTTTATTTTTTTTAGATTATATTGCTACAGGCAATTTAGTGCCAGAAAAGATGGCAAGCATTGTGGAAGGTGTAACCAATGGATGTATAAAAGCAGGCTGTGCATTGATAGGTGGAGAAACAGCAGAAATGCCAGGCTTTTATAATGATGATGAATATGATGTTGCGGGATTTTGTGTTGGTGTAGTGGATAAGGAAAAAATAATAAATGGTGCTGGCATAACTGAAGGCGATTATATTATAGGGTTGCCATCTAGTGGAATTCATAGCAATGGCTATTCATTAGTTAGAAAAATAGTGTTAGAAAAGAAAAATTTAAATTTAGAAACCTATATAGAAGAATTGAATTGCACTATAGGTGAGGAATTATTAAAACCTACTAGAATATATGTAAATCCTGTATATAAATTAGTAGAAAAATTTAACATTAAAGGTCTTTGCCACATAACAGGCGGGGGTTTTTATGAAAATATACCTAGGATGTTACCTAAAGGACTTACAGCATTTATTGATACTTCTAAAATAAATACTCCAACTATTTTTAACTTATTACAGGAATGGGGAAATATTGAAACAGAAGAAATGTATTCAACATTTAATATGGGTGTTGGTATGGTAATTGTAGCATCTAAGGACGAAATTCAAGACTTAATGAATTACTTAAATGAAATAGAGGAGCCTTTTTATCTATTAGGTGAAATAAAAAAAGGTGATAAAGGTGTTGTCCTATGTCACGAGTAAAGATAGGTGTTTTAATTTCAGGTAGTGGCACCAACCTTCAAGCTCTAATAGACAATACTAGACTTGGAAATATAAATGGTGAAATTAAACTTATTATTTCCAATAAAAAAGATGCTTATGGCTTGGAAAGAGGAAAGCTTGCTGGTATAGAAACCATGTATATAAATCCTAAGGAATATAGTGATTTAACGCAATATGATGGGAAATTAATAGATGAATTTAAACAAAGAGGGGTTGAACTCGTAGTTTTGGCAGGATATCTAAAGGTTCTATCTAAAAACTTTATTGAAGCATTTAAAGATAGGATAATAAATATCCATCCTTCATTGATTCCAAGCTTTTGTGGAAAGAATTTTTATGGAACAAAGGTACACGAAGAAGTATTAAAATATGGTGTCAAATATACTGGGGCAACAGTTCATTTTGTAGATGAGGGTACAGATACAGGCCCTATTATATTACAAGAAATTGTTAAGGTTGAAGATGTTGATACGGTTGAAACCCTTCAAAAAAAAGTGCTTAATATTGAACATAAAATCTTAGTGGATGCTGTTAAGCTATTCTGTGATAATAGATTGAGTCTAGAAGATAGACTCGTGAAAATAAATAGGGAGTGATTAAATGAGAAGGGCATTAATAAGTGTTTACAATAAGGAAGGTATAATCGATTTTGCGAAAGAACTGGTACGCATTGGTTGGGAGATTATATCAACTGGGGGAACTTCTAAGGCTTTACAAGATGCAGGTATAGATATTATAGAAGTCGAAAATATTACCAATTTTCCTGAAATTCTGGATGGAAGAGTTAAGACTCTTAACCCATATATACATGGGGGATTGTTATATAAAAGAGATAATGAAAAACATATTAAAACCATAAGGGATTTAAATATAAACTCTATTGATATGGTAGTTAACAATCTTTATCCCTTCGAAGAAACTATAAACAACCCAGAATCTTCATATGAAGATATAATCGAAAATATTGACATTGGTGGTCCTTCCATGATTAGGGCTGCAGCTAAGAATTTTAAGTTTGTAACTGTAATAGTAGATCCTAATGATTATGATAAGGTCCTTGATGAACTAAAAAAACATAATGATACATGCATTAAGACAAGAGAGTATCTTGCAAGTAAGGTGTTCAATTATACTGCATATTACGATGCTTTAATTGCGAATTTTTTCAATGATTGTGTAAATATCAAATATCCAGAAAAGATAACACTTCCTCTTACAAAGATACAAGATTTAAGATATGGCGAAAATCCCCACCAAAGTGCCGCTTTTTATAAAAAAGCATATAAAGCAACCGGGACTATAACATCAGGACATCAAATACATGGAAAAGAATTGTCATTTAACAATATAAATGATGCAAATGGAGCTTTGAAAATACTAAAAGAATTTGATGAACCAACTATTGTTGCTGTAAAGCATTCTAATCCTTGTGGGATTGGAAGTGGTGAGGATTTACTAGAAGCATATATAAAAGCATATGAATGCGATAAGGAATCAATATTTGGTGGTATCATTGCTGCTAATAGAGAGATTGATGTGGATGTTGCAACAAAAATAAATGAGATATTTATAGAAGTTGTATTGGCACCTTTCTTTACAGATGAAGCAATTGAAATACTAACTAATAAGAAAAATATTAGGTTGATTCAAATCGAAAATATCATAGAAAATAACTATGATGAACTAGATATCAAAAATGTCTTAGGTGGTATATTGATACAAGATAGAGACAATAAACTATTGTTAGAAGATATGAAGGTAGTAACTAAAAGGCACCCTGACAGCAAAGAGATAGAAGATTTATTATTCGCATGGAAGGCTGCTAAAAACATTAACTCAAACGGAGTGGTAATAGCAAAGGACAAAGCTACTATTGGAATGGGTTTAGGGGAAGTTAATAGATTTTGGGCTGTGGAAAATGCTATTAGTAGAGGAAAGGATAAGGTAGAAAATAGTGTAATAGCTTCAGATGGGTTCTTTCCTTTTAAAGATTCAATAGAAATTTTAGCTAAGGCTGGGGTTAGTGCAATAATCCAACCTGGAGGCTCTATAAAGGATAAAGAGGTAATTGAAGAAGCGGATAAACACGGGATGGCGATGATATTTACAGGGATTAGACATTTTAAACACTAGAAAACAATTGACAATGGACAGTTGACAATGGACAATTAAAAGATAGCTGAAGGCGTCATTTCGACCGAAGTGGAGATATCCCATCCTTTAAGACCATATAGATAAACCCTAATAATTGTGAATTGTGAACTGTGAATTATATTGCCAGATAAACACAATAAAGTTTAATTATTAAAAATTCAGTATAGAAGGTGATATTTATGAAAATATTGGTAATCGGCAGTGGTGGAAGGGAACATGCTCTTTGTTGGAAAATTGCTCAGTCAAAAATGGTAGATAAGATATATTGTGCTCCCGGGAATGGCGGTACACGAGAAATAGCTGAAAATATTGATATACAAGCCAATGAAATAGATAAATTGTTAGACTTTGCATTAAAAAATAAAATTGATTTAACTGTTGTGGGACCGGAAGATCCATTGGTAAATGGGATAGTTGACATTTTTGAGGATAATGGTCTTAAGATATTCGGACCTAACAAATCATGTGCAAAATTGGAAGGTAGCAAAGAATTTTCAAAGGTATTTATGGAAAAATATAATATACCTACTGCAAAATATAAGTCCTTTACAAATTATGAGGATGCAATAAAAGGCCTAGATGAATTTAATTTCCCTCTTGTTATAAAAGCTGATGGTTTGTGCTTAGGCAAAGGAGTAGTAATCTGTAATACAAAAGAAGAAGCTGTGAATACATTAAAAGAAATACTTCTGGATAAAATATTTGGTAATGAGGGTAATAAGGTAGTAATAGAAGAATTTCTAAATGGTATAGAAGCTTCTTTATTATGCTTTGTGACTAATGGAAAAATAATTCCCTTGGAAAGTGCTAAGGATTATAAAAAAATTTATGAAAATGATTTAGGACCTAACACTGGTGGTGTAGGTTGTATTTCACCTAATCCTATATTTACATCAGAATTAGTATCCCAAATAAAAAAGGATGTTTTGGATAAAATATCTTATGGTCTACAAAAGGAACATTTGGATTTTAAAGGGATTCTTTTTATTGGATTTATGATAGAAAATGGGGTAGCAAAGATACTTGAATTTAATGTAAGATTTGGGGATCCTGAAACCCAAGTTTTAATTCCAAGAATGGAATCCGATATTGTAGATTTATTTCTAAAGACTATAGATGGTACCATTGAAGAATCTGATTTAAAATGGTCAAAGGATTCATGTCTTACTGTTGTTTTAACTTCTAAAGGGTATCCTGGAAAATATAAAAAAGGATTTAATATATATGGGCTTAAGAATTTAGATAAATCGATTATATTATTTCATAATGGCACCAAGTTTGATGATGGTAGACTATTAACAAATGGGGGCAGAGTATTATCGATAACTGCTTTAGGTAAAGATTTACAATCTGCAGGAGAAACCATTTATAATGGTATTGATAACATTCAGTTTGAAGGTGTTTGTTATAGGAAGGATATCGGGAAAAATTTGTAGATTTTTTTCATTTTTTGTTCACAAGTGATAAAAAATCTGTTATACTACTTTATAGTGCGAAAAATGATTATAGATATTGAAATTTGTTATGTGATATATGGCAAATCTGGGTATTATAAAATATAATCATCTAAAATATTTTGTTAGGAGGAGATTTCTTTGAAAACTGACGTACAAATTGCTCAAGAAGCTACCATGATTCCAATAAATGAAGTAGCTGCTAAATTAGGAATTGATGATGATAAGCTTATTAACTATGGTAAATACAAAGCTAAAGTTTCATTAGACGTATTAGAAGAACTAAAAGATAAACCAGACGGAAAATTAATTCTAGTTACTGCTATAAATCCAACTCCAGCAGGTGAAGGAAAGACTACTACAAATATTGGACTTTCCATGGGACTAAATAAAATTGGAAAAACTGCAATAACAGCCATAAGAGAACCTTCGTTAGGACCTAGCTTTGGAGTTAAAGGTGGAGCTGCTGGTGGTGGTTATGCTCAAGTAGTGCCTATGGAAGATATAAATCTTCATTTTACAGGTGACTTCCATGCTATAACAACATCCCATAACTTAATCTCAGCATTAATAGACAACCATTTACAACAAGGGAATGCTCTAAATATTGATCCAAGAAGAATTGTTTGGAAAAGAGTATTGGACATGAACGATAGAGCCCTTAGAAACATCGTAGTAGGTCTAGGTGGAAAACCAAATGGTGTTCCAAGGGAAGATGGTTTTGATATTACAGTTGCATCTGAAATCATGGCAATCTTCTGTTTATCAAAAGATTTAGAAGACTTAAAAGAAAGAGTTGGAAATATTATTGTAGCTTACAAATATGATGGTAGCCCAGTATTTGTAAAAGATATACAAGCACAAGGTGCTGTAGCTTTACTTATGAAAGATGCTATGAATCCAAATCTTGTTCAGACTTTAGAAAATACTCCAGCTTTAATTCATGGTGGACCATTTGCTAATATTGCCCATGGTTGTAACTCTATGCTAGCTACAAAACTTTCGTTAAAGTTAGCTGAGTATACAGTTACAGAGGCAGGTTTTGGTGCTGACTTAGGAGCTGAGAAGTTCTTCGATATCAAAGCTAGATTTGGCGATTTAAAACCAGACGCTGCAGTAATTGTTGCAACTGTAAGAGCTTTAAAACATCACGGTGGAGCGAAAAAGGAAGAATTAGGTACTGAAAACTTAGATCAACTTGCTAGAGGATTTGAAAACTTAGA
This sequence comes from Tissierellaceae bacterium, assembly GCA_033809995.1. Lineage (GTDB taxonomy): Bacteria > Bacillota > Clostridia > Tissierellales > Tissierellaceae > Paratissierella. Next base: position 11,739 of record JAPXKQ010000013.1, on the reverse strand, counting down.
AAAACATATTGAAAATGTTCATAAGTTTGGAGTTCCAGCTATAGTAGCTATAAACAAATTCCCAACTGATACAGAGGCAGAATTAAACTTCGTATTACAAAGATGTAAAGAACTAGGTGCAGAAGCAGTTCTTTCAGAAGTATGGGGCAAAGGTGGCGAAGGTGGAGTTGAAATGGCTAAAAAGGTAGTAGAAGTAGCTGAAAGAAAGACTTCCAACTTTAAACCTTTATATGATGTTAATGAGTCAATAAAAGCAAAGATTGAAAAAATAGCTAAAGAAATCTATGGTGCTGATGGAGTAGATTTTACTAAATCTTGTGAAAAGACTATAGCAAATATTGAGAAAATGGGATTTGATAAGATGCCAATATGTATGGCTAAGACTCAATATTCATTCTCTGACGATCCAACTTTACTAGGAAGACCTTCAGGGTTTAGGATTACTGTTAGAGATATAAAGGTATCAAGAGGGGCAGGTTTCTTAGTTGCATTAACTGGAGATATAATGACAATGCCAGGATTGCCAAAAGTTCCAGCTGCTAATAATATTGATATATTACCTAGTGGTGAGATAGTAGGTTTATTCTAACAAATAAAGTTTAAATTAAAGGGCGGTATTGTACCGCCCTAGATTATACATATTAACTTTAATGATGTAATATGGAATTATGATATTTAAACAAGATGAGGAGGAAGATTAATGGATTATAACTCAAAGATAGAAAGTCCTCAAGCAGATGGACTATTTGAAGCAGTTTTAGCGCTAGAAAATATGGAGGAATGTTATAGATTCTTTGAAGATATTTGCACTATAAAAGAAATCCAAGCAATAGCACAGCGCCTTGAAGTTGCTAAGCTATTAACAGCAAATAAGACTTACAATGAGATAGAAGCAGAAACAGGAGCAAGTACTGCTACCATAAGTAGGATAAATAGATCCTTAAATTATGGTGCTGATGGATATAAAATAGTGTTTAAAAAACTTGGAATAATTGACGAAGAAGAATAAAGATTTCTCTTAATAGGGAATCTGAGTTCATCTAAAGACAAATTAATCAAAAGATTTTAAGAAAATCCGTAACAAAATGGATTTTCTTTTTTTTTACAGGTGTTTTCTCTAAGCATTTGCTATAATGATAATAAGGAAAACAAAGGAAATAATATTGGGAGTGCAAAATAAATGGAAAAAATACTTGTTGTGGATGATAATGTTCAACTGGTGGAAACTATTTCAATTTATTTAGAAAATGCAGGGTTTCAAGTTTTTCAAGCAAGTAATGGGGAAGATGCATTGGAGAGTTTACGATTACATAAAATAGATTTAATAATAATGGATATTATGATGCCTGAGAAAGATGGAATAAGCGCTACTAAAGAAATAAGACATAAGGATAATATCCCAATAATACTTTTATCAGCAAAATCTGAAGAAGAAGATAAGGTAGAAGGCTTAAACTCAGGTGCAGATGATTATATTACTAAACCTTTTAGCAAGGATGAATTGATTGCAAGGGTTAAGGCCCAATTGCGTAGATATAAAAATTTGAACAAAATGCCCTCAAGAGATTCGGAAATCCTTATTAGGGGATTAAAAATTGATTATGATAGTAAATCTGTAACATTAAATGATGAAATCATCAACTTGACTCCAACAGAATTTAAAATATTGTATTTGCTGGCACGAAACCAAGGAAAGGTATTATCCATAAAGACCATATATGAAAGTGTATGGAATCAGGAGTTTTTTAATTCGGAAAACACAGTTATGTTTCATATAAGTAATTTGAGATCCAAGCTAGAAATAGATGTTAAAAAGCCAATTTACCTAAAGGTAGTTTGGGGAGAAGGGTATATGGTGGAATGAAAATGGTGGACAAGAAAAAGGTAAAAATAATTTTATTTATTATTTCACTACTCTTAATAAGTATGAGTATGGTACTTTCTATATCAATTTGGAACAATAGGAGTCTTTTTTTTAATGAGCATGTATATGGTAGAACTAATTATAGCCCTTATGTAAAATTAATATATGAGGCAATCAAAAATGATGATTTTACCAATCAGGAATTGTCAGATTATTCATATGTCTATTATAATTTTCTAATTGATGATAAATGGTATACAAATTTACCTGATGATAGCAATATTATTGAAAATGAAAAGCTTATCTCCGTATATGTGAAAGAAAATATAAATAATAAAGACTTTCTATCAAGATCAAACATTAGATATTCTATCCAAGATGAATCCCATGAAAAGATGGATGAGATTCTTGTAGAAGGATATATATACATCGATATGTCTAAGAATTTATTTGGCACTCTACAGTTTTCCATTGGACACAATTTGAAACTCCAATCCCTATTGTATTTTGATTGTGTTGCTTTTTTTGCTTTAATGTCTATTGGATTGATTTTATTTTTTAATAATTTTAAAGCTGGACAGGCATATATATCCAGCAAATTGGAATTTATCCCTATAGATATAAAGTTTATATTATTGATATTTTCTATAGTACTTTTATTATTTTTATTTCCTATATATATAAAGACCTTTAGATTATTCTCTCTATTGAGAAAGAGGATAATATTATTTGCATTATTAACTATTTTAACAGTATTAGAAGTGCTGGCTTTTTTAGACTTACTATATATAATAAGAGGATATAGAAACAATTATATGGAACTAAAAGATAAATGGGACAATAGATATTTTAGAAAGGTCCCAGTAGGTTTAAGCTGTTTTATGTTTTTATTTATATTATATATACTCATGTTAAGTAGTTTGAGTATGTTTGATTCCTATGATAGATATTATGTTGTAAGAGAAAATATATTTATTTTAACTATCCATATTTTAGTTATGATAGCACTATCCATTACTATTTCAAAAATAATAAAGGCTAAAGATCTATATACAAATTTTGTATTATCGGAAATAAAAGAGATAGCAGAAGGAAATTTATCAAAGGATATAGCTATCATAGGAAATGACAAGATATCTAATATCGCCCAAAATGTGAATTTAATAAAAAGTGAGTATATAAAGGCAATTGAAGAACAAAAAAAGAGTGAAAGATTAAAATATGAATTGATAACAAATATATCCCATGATTTAAGATCACCCCTTACTTCTATTATAAATTATCTGGATTTATCTAAAACATTGGCGTCAGAAGAAAAATTAAAGAGATATATAAATGCAGCAGAATCAAATTCTAAGATATTACACTTATTAATTGAAGATTTATTTGAACTGTCAAAGATGGAAAGCGGAAATGTAAAACTTTCAAAGAGCAATATAGATTTAATATTATTGTTAAAACAAGTTGCCTTTGAATATAATATTATCTGCAAAAAAGAAAAAAAGGAGATAGTGTTATTATCTTCTTTAAGTGAAATTGAATATTTCTGTGACAACCTTAGTATTTCAAGATTATTTAACAATTTAATAGATAACGCTGTTAAGTATTCAGTACCTAATACTCGAATATATATTGAGGTGAATTCTTACAATAATGAGATTCGAGTGGAAATTAAAAATGTATCATCTTATAAATTGGATTTTGATCTTAAAGAACTGTTTTTAAGGTTTAAGCGAGGGGACAAATCAAGAACTACCGAAGGTACAGGACTTGGATTGGCAATTGCTAAAGGCATAGCCGCATTACATAAGGGAGATATACTACTTAAAAATGATGGGGATTTGTTTAAAGCAATTGTTATTTTACCTATGGAATAATCTAAGGAATTCCTAAGAAATAACCTCCTGTTTCTATTCTATAATATATATAGATGGAAATAGGGGGTTATTTAAATGAAAAGAATTCTATTGTTATTGATGTGCATCTTAATTACTTTTTCAGGATGTGCACAAAAATTAGAGGACAATAAGAGTGATACTGATGAAGTACTGCCAACTGGGAAAGTTGACAAGCCCATTGAAGGAGAAATCACAATATCCCTTTTAGATGAGATTGAGTTTGTCAATATTGCAGCGGAAATGTTTATGGAGAAATATCCCAATACCAATATTATAGTTGAAACCTTCAGAGAGACTGAATATATTGAAACGGAAAACGGGAGTGTAATGTCTGTTGCTCCATCTGAAGAATTTTCAACAGAAAACTATCTAAAACAGTTAAATACAAAGATTATGTCAGGAAAAGCTGCAGACGTTATTTCTACAGATCCATTACCTATGATAAAATATAGCGAAATGGGTGTATTTGAGGACTTGACTCCTTATATAAGGGAAAAAGGAATGGATGATGAAAATTATTTTATGAATATAATAAACCTTGGAAAAGGTAAAAAAGGACAATTTGAAATTCCTTTAAGAGTCTTCTTTGATGTTGTTTCATTTGATAAAGAACTGGTTGAGGATTCAGGTATAAAACCTGATGAAAACTTAAAAGCCATGTCCTTTTCAGATGCTCTTGATATAGGGATAAGGCTAGTTGACAATACCAATAGGGATAATACCTATCTTTCAATAGGGAGGGCTCCTGAAGTAGCATATCAATTAGTAAGGGAAAGCATACATGATTTTATTGATTTCGACAAAAAGGAAGCAAATTTTGATTCAAAGGAATTTACAGATATTTTGGAATATGCGAAAAAACTTGATGATGAAGGGTACTTTGATAAAGGAACCATTGATTTTTATAATATGGAGTATCATTTTGCTTATGATATAGATTTTCCAAATCAAGCTGCTGCATTTACTTTGTATAATGATAGTATAAGATACCAGTCTATGCCTATATGTAATAAAGATGGAAGGACAATAGGAAGGATGTCATATACTTTCGGAATAAATAGTCAGTCCAAAAATAAAGATTTAGCATGGGAATTTATTTATTTTCTTATGAGTGAGGAAGTACAAAGTATGCCCTCATTCTATATGACGGGCATAAATAAGAATGCTTTTGACGCTGCTTCTGAAAGATATGCAAAAATGATGATTTCAGATGAATACAATTTTGAAATATCGGATTATACAAAACTTCTAAGGGGTTGGTATGAGCAGGTGGAAGTAAATGAATTTAAAGATTATAATTTAAGCGGAATCATATATGAAGAGATGGACAAATACTTTAAAGACATAGCCACTGCTGAGGAGACAGGTAAAAACATACAGAGAAGAGTTGATAAATATTTTAACGAATAGTTGTAGGAGAAATGGGGAAAAGGTACAAATGAGAAAAAACAAGATAGCATATTTGATGCTCTTTGCAAGTCTATTTGGATTTATGTTTTTCTATATTATTCCTTTCCTTATTTCCATGTTCTATGCTTTTATAGACAATCCTTTAAGTAAAAACTTTGTTGGATTAAATAATTATAGAGAGTTATTTAGCAATAAATATTTTTTAAGAGGACTTAAAAATACAATTGTTTTTATGTCTATATCTATTCCACTTAATATAATAATTTCTCTTGGGCTAGCTATTATATTGAATAAAATAAAGTACTTCTCTAAATATTTGAATCTAATTTTTTTAATTCCCTTGGCTATACCATCAGCAACAACGGCATTTTTTTGGAAACAAGTTTTTTCTTTAAATGGGGTTTTAAATAAATTTCTATATACATTAAATTTTGAACCTATAGATTGGTTAAATAGTAAATATAGTATGTACGTAATAGTATTTATTTTTCTGTGGAAGAATATCGGCTACAATATGATACTTTTTATCGCAGGTTTAAACAATATACCAAAATCATACTATGAATGTGCTGACATGGAAGGGGCAAGTAGTTTTCAAAAGTTTAGAATTGTGACTTTAACCTATCTCCTTCCCACTTTTATGTTAAGCCTTATTATGACCTTTATAAACTCATTTAAAGTTTTTAAGGAAATATTTATTTTAACAGGAGACAATCCCCATGAAAATATATATGTGCTTCAGCATTATATGAACAATATGTTTATGTCCCTTAATTATCCAAAGCTAGTCAGTTCTATTTCAATTCTTATAACTGTTATAACCATATTTATCACCATACTTTATGTATTTGAAGGAAGAGTTTCTAAAAACCTTTCTGAATAGGAGCAAAAATATGAGGAAAATCACCACAAGGAAAATAACAAATATAATCAAAACTATCTTTTTTGTAATATTTATTTTAATATATATGTCACCATTAATCGTTACTTTTACAAATTCATTTATGACAAAAAGGGAGATAAATGAAAACTATGGTCTAGTAAAGACAATCTTTGAAACGGACAAAGGATATGTAGATATGAACTTAATCCCAGATCCTGTGAGTTTAGAGGAATATAAGACTATATTTTTTGATACTCCTGTTTATCTTAATTCATTTTGGAATTCCGTAAAGATTACATTACCCATTATCATAGGACAGGTTATCATATCCGCATTTGGTGCATATGGATTTACTGTTTTGGATTTTAGATTAAAAAGGTTATTACTATTTCTATATATTGTTGTTATGCTCCTACCATTACAGGTTACTTTATTACCGAATTATATGGTGGCGGAGTTTTTAAATATAAAGGAAAGCTATTTGGCAATTATACTTCCTGCTATTTTTAATCCTCTAGGTGTTTTTTTACTATATCAGCATATGAAACTTATTCCAAAATCCTATTTGGAAGCAGCTGAAATAGATGGTGCAGGTCATTTTGACATATTTTTTAAAATAGTTCTACCAAGTGTTACCGGTGGTATAGCTTCCCTTGCCACATTAACATTTATTGAATATTGGAATTTAATTGACCAAGGGATAATTTTTATAACGGATAGGAGTAAACAGCCTCTTTCACTGTTCTTGGCAGGGATGGATGAATCTCAATTGGGAATCTCATTCGCTGCTTCCAGCTTTTATGTAATACCTGTTCTAATTGTGCTATTTTATTGTCACGATTATCTTAAAAATGGCATTGAAATATCTGGCTTAAAGGAGTAAGGACTATGGATAAAACAAAAAAACTCACTATATCATTAAGCATATTTTTCTCTATTGTATTAATCTTAACCTTTTTTTCCAATACAATCTATAACTATAATCTTCCTTTAGTTACTGTAGCAATGCCAGGTAAGGGAAAACTCGTACATAAAGTAACAGGAAATGCAGAAATTGCATATAAGGATTCTTATAAGATCTATTCAAATATTGAAGGTGAAATTGATGAGATATATGTTGATGAAAATCAATTTATTGAAAAAGGCGAGGCTATTATGAAGATTACACCGAAAGAATCTGTGTTAGATAAATTAAAGCAAGATATTGTTAAAAAGGAGAATGAAATTTCCTTAGCAGGCTTAAAATTGGAGAGATTATATGAAACTCAAAACTCAAAGATGGATGAATTAAATCTTGAAACAAAAGGGGAAGCAAAGATATACAAAGATAAAATAAAAAATGCTGAGGAAGAATACGAAAAAATAAAAAAATTTTATGAAGTAGGGGCAGAATCCCATAGTAAACTTTTAGCACAAGAGAATTTAATTGATGAATTGAAAAATGAATATGCCATGTTTATGGAAAAGGAAATGGATGCATTTAAAGATACAAATATATCCATAAAGGAAGCAGAACTGGAAATAGATGTCTTAAAACTGGAACTGGAATCTTTGAATAAAACTATGAATGATTACAAAGACAATATCATCTATGCCGATTATAGTGGTATAATCAATTTGAATAAGCTAGAAAAGAAAAGTATGATATCAACCAATTCTCCCATTGGTGAAATCAGTATAGTATCGGATAATTATATTTGTCAACTACATATAACTAGCAAAGAAAGAGAAAAGATAAATCATAATAGCGTAGTAAAGATAAAGAGTATAGGTGTCAGCTCAGAAATCAAAGGAGAAATTTTGTCTATAGAAAAAATTGACGGAACGGATATGTTTGAAATAAGTATTAGTATTGTTTCTTCTGAAAAGCTTTCAGGTCAGTCATGTAAAATTACAATAGAGACTAGCAGTGACATATATAATGTTCTCATAGAGAACTCTGCAGTTAGAAAGGATTCAGAGGGTTTTTATATCTTTGTGTTAAAGGAAGAAGAAAATTTAAGGAAAAAACATATTGTGAAAAAAGTAGATATTGAATTGTTAGATAGTGATGGAAAATATTCAGCAATAGAAGGATTACAATTTCTAGAACCTATAATTATAAAATTCGATAAAAATATCTACAATGGCAATAGAGTTAAATATGAAGAAAAGCAATGATATTCAACATCTGAAATAAATTATTTTGATTAATTGATAATAAGAAGAAAAAGATTGATATCTTTATAACGAATAGGAAAGTCCTACAATTCTGATAATTTAATTTATGGGACTTTCCGTTAATGAGTTTCAAGAAAAGCTACCTTAACGTATCTTTAGATGCTTTTCTTATAACGAATAGGAAAGTCCTACAATTCTGATAATTTAATTTATGGGACTTTCCGTTAATGAGTTTCAAGAAAAGCTACCTTAACGTATCTTTAGATGCTTTTCTTATAATTAGAAAGGTATTAATCTTTTTTTGTTTTTTGTAACATTTTCTTCTTTTTTCTGAATATCTAAAGGAGAATATTGGACTTGTGGGTTCAAAAGGTGCTGAAAAGGGAAATAGTTCAGTTAAATATTTTTGTTCTTTAGAGTTGTAAAATATAATCATTTGGAATATAATTAATAGTGTTAACAATTAACACTATTAATAAGATTGGGAGGAAATTATGGAACAAGGAGATTTAAAAAATGAATTAATCGAATCCTTAAGTAAGATTTACTTTATGGAAGCCTTTAGTCAGCTTACAGAGTTTTTACAAGGAGAGTTATTGGTATTATATTTTTTATCTCAAAATACCGATATGGATTTAAATCCATCTCTTATTAGTTCAAAATTGCATATATCAAGACCTCGAATAACAGCGACCCTAACGACCTTAGGGAAAAAAGGATATGTAACTACAAAAATTTCAAAAGAAGATAGAAGACGGATAAAGGTAATGTTAACATCTAAAGGTTTTTCTTATATAGATGAAAAACGGAAAAATGTTGAAAATTATTTTGATGTATTTGTTGAGAAAATGGACCAAAAGGATATCTTGGAATTAATCCGACTAATAGATTTAACAGTTGATATAATGTCTACATTGGAATCAAGTAATGAAGTAAATTAATTTTAATAATAAAGGGGAAAGACATAAATGAAGGATTTCGTTTTGTTAGACAATGTATGTAAATATTATCAAATGGGTGGTCAAAGGATTGCCGCAGCTGATAATATTTCTTTTTCAATAGATAAAGGTGAATTTGTAATTATAGTTGGGCCAAGTGGTGCAGGTAAAACAACAGTATTAAATATGCTTGGTGGCATGGATTCATGTGATAGTGGCACCATACTTCTAGATGGTAAAGAGGTAAGCTCTTTTAATGAAAGACAATTAACTGATTATAGAAGATATGATGTAGGGTTTGTTTTTCAATTTTATAATTTGGTGCAAAATTTAACTGCAATAGAAAACGTAGAACTAGCATCAGAAATTTGTAAAGACCCCTTAGATCCTAAAGAAGCACTTGAAATGGTGGGGCTTTCAGATAGAATGCTAAACTTTCCAGCACAATTATCGGGTGGAGAACAACAAAGAGTGTCAATTGCAAGGGCCTTAGCAAAAAATCCAAAGATACTCCTTTGTGATGAACCTACAGGTGCTTTGGATTATATTACAGGTAAAAACATCCTAAAATTGTTGCAAGATAGTTGTAGAAAAACAGGCAAGACAGTTATCGTAATTACACACAATCAAGCAATAGCCCAGATGGCAGATAGGGTTATTCATATAAAAAATGGTAAAGTACAAAAGACCATACAAAATCCTAATCCAACTCCAGTGGAAAGGATTGAGTGGTAGTGAAAAAGACATATCTAAAAATTATATTTAAGGAAGTAAAGCAAAGCTTTGGAAGATTTATGGCTATTTTTAGTATAGTTACGCTGGGAGTAGGACTTTTATCAGGATTAATTGTTACTACACCTGATATGCATTATTCAGTGGATGAATATTATGATGAGCACAATATGGCTGATATCTTCATAAAAGGCACCATGGGACTAACTAATGATGATATAGAAACACTACTTTCTACAGGTGATTTTGAGGACATTATGCCCGCTTATGTTACAGATACCTTAATGGAAAATGGTAAAAGAGAAATAGTTACAACAAGAATCTATGGGCTTCCACTTTTATATAAAAATAATGGAGTAAAGGTTAATCAGCTTGAGCTTATAAAAGGAAGAATGCCCAAGAATAATAATGAATGTTTAGTTGAGCGTAAAGGAGGATTTTTATCCGACATACCAATAGGCTCAAAATTAAAGATATCTACAGAAAATGATAATTATGATGATTTAGATGATATGTATAATATCAAGGAATATACCGTAGTAGGGGTTGTAGCCAATTCATTCTACTTTTCTTTTGAAAGAGAAGTAACTAATATTGGTAATGGTAGATTAGGTGCGATTATATATGTAGATGAAAGCAGCTATGATTTAGATGTTTATACTGATTTTTATATGACAGCAAAGGGTTACAAAGACTTAGACGCCTTTTCTGACGAATATGATGAGGGAATAGAAGCTATAGTTAAAAAATTAAAAAACATAGGAGAAGAAAGATCTAAAATTAGGTATAAGGAAATACTCACTGAAGCTACCGACAAACTAAATGAGGGAAAACAAGAGTATGAAGAAGCTAAGCTTGAGGCAGAGACTGAATTAAATGATGCGTATAATGAAATCCAAGAAGGAAAGGCAGATTTAGTTAAAGCTTGGAAAGAAATTCAGGATGGCAAAAGAGATTTAGAGGATGCAAAAAAGACCCTTGAAGAAGAGACTATTAAGGCTAATAAGGAAATTGAAGATGCTAGAATAGAACTTGCAGATGCCTTAATCGAATTAGAAGATGGAGAAAAGGAGCTTAAAGATGCTTGGCAGGAATTACAGGATGGGGAAGTAGAATACCGAGATGGTTATAAAAAATATCTTGACTCACAAAAAGAATTGGAAAAGGCTCAAAAGAAGTTTGATAAGGGAGAAAAAGAGTACTTAGATGGGAAGAATAAACTAGCAGATGGGAAACGTGAATTAAGGAAAGGAGAAAAGGAACTGTCAGCTGCTCAGGAAGAACTTAGAAGTGCACAAAGACAATATGATGCTGGCGTAAAGGAACTTCAGAGTCAAAAGGGACAATTTGAGCAGGGGATAGCGTATTATATTCAAGCTTTAAATAATCTTCCTGAATTTGATTTTAATTTTACATCTGCGGAAGAGTTATTTAATGCAATGGATAATGATGAAACAGGGAGTATAAATAAAGCATTGGATGTTGTGGTAAGGGAAGCTTATAGTAAAGTTGAAGGTGCAATATCTCAAATAGATGTTGAAATATCAAATATGGAAGATCTAAAAACTCGATTAGAATCCCAACTTCAGGAATTAGAAGAAATACCTGATCCATCTGAAGATATAATAACACAAATTGAGTATTTAAAAAATCAACTAACTCAGTTGGATGGCGGATTATCTCAAGCACAAGCTAAAAAACAAGAACTTCAAGCCCAACTTTCCCAAATGCCTGAAACTGCTGATGTTTTTATAAATGGCTGGCAGCAAATTAAGGCTGGAGAAGCCAAATTAGCAGATGCAAAAAGGCAAATTGATGATGGAAATAGACAAATTGATAGGGGTTGGGCTGAAC
>JAPXKQ010000012.1:0-45531 GCA_033809995.1 Tissierellaceae bacterium | reverse complement strand
GGTAAAGATAGGACAAGCACCCTTGAGGGAACCGTCTCTTCAAAGCCCACAACCTTTGTTTTTAATGGTAAAGGTTATGGTCATGGGGTAGGAATGAGTCAATATGGCGCTATAGAAATGGCAAAACAGGGTTATAATTTTGAAGATATAATCAAACACTATTATCAAGGTGTAGAATTAATAATTAAATAAAGCAGAAAAGGAAAAACAAATGAAAACTAAGGACTTTTATTATAATTTACCAGAAGAATTGATTGCACAACATCCATTAGAAGATAGAGCAGAATCAAAGCTACTTGTTTTGGATAAAATTACTGGTGAGATCCAGCATAGAAGATTTAAAAATATAATTGAATATTTAAATCCAGGGGATACTCTAGTATTAAATGATACTAGAGTTTTACCTGCAAGATTATTTGGAAATAGATTAGGAAAAGAGGAATCAATAGAAGTACTTTTACTAAAAAGGATTGAGAAAGATAAATGGGAGACCTTGGTTAAACCAGGAAAAAAAATGAAAGTAGGTACTGTTATTGAATTTGGGGATGGGATATTAAAGGGAGAGGTATTGTCTTTAGGTGAAGAAGGTACTAGAATTATAGACTTTAAATATGAAGGCATTTTTGAAGAGGTATTAGACCAACTAGGGGAAATGCCGTTACCACCATATATTACTGAAAAGTTAGAGGATAAGGAAAGATATCAGACCGTTTACTCTAAAAACTTAGGATCAGCTGCTGCACCTACTGCAGGGCTACATTTTACAAAGGAACTATTAAAGGAAATTGAGAGTAAAGGAATAAATATCGTCTATCTTACTCTCCATGTGGGATTGGGTACCTTTAGACCCGTAAAAGTAGATGATATAAATGACCATCATATGCACTCTGAATATTATGAGTTGAGTGAAGAAGCAGCAAATATTATAAATATGACAAAGAAAAATGGCGGCAGAATCATTTCAGTAGGTACTACCTCAACAAGAACACTTGAAACCATAGGTAGTGAAGATGGAACAGTAAACCCAAAATCTGGATGGACTGATATTTTTATTTATCCTGGATATAAATTTAAAGTAGTTGACGCATTAATTACGAATTTTCACCTACCAGAATCAACACTAATGATGTTAGTAAGTGCATTTGCATCAAGGGATATAATAATGAATGCATACCAAATAGCTATTGAAAACAATTATAGATTTTTTAGCTTTGGGGATGCAATGCTTTTAAAGTAATGGAGGATATTATGGCAATTAAATTTGAATTATTAAAAGAATCTAAGGATTCTATGGCAAGACTAGGAAAGATTACTACACCTCATGGCGAAATAGAGACCCCAATATTTATGCCTGTGGGTACTAGAGCAACTGTAAAGGCAATGACACCTGAAGAAGTAAAAAATTTAGGTGCCCAAATTATACTCGGCAATACCTATCACTTATATTTAAAGCCTGGACATGAACTCATTAAAGAAGCAGGTGGCCTTCATAAGTTTATGAATTGGGATTATCCTATACTTACAGATAGTGGAGGATTTCAAGTATTTAGCCTTGGGGATTTGAGAAAAATTACAGAAGAAGGAGTAGAATTTAGATCCCATATAGATGGGTCTAAGCATTTTATTAGCCCAGAAAAGTCAATCGAAATACAAAATGCTTTAGGTTCAGATATTATGATGTGTTTTGATGAATGTACACCATATCCATCATCCTATGAATATTCAAAACAATCAATGGAAAGAACTACACGTTGGGCTAAGAGATGTAAGGAATATCATAAGGACTGGGATAGACAAGGTTTGTTTGGAATAGTGCAGGGAGGAATGTTCAAAGATCTAAGAAATATAAGTGCAAGGGACTTAGTTGAGATGGATTTTCCAGGATATGCAGTTGGGGGTCTTAGCGTGGGAGAACCAAAAGATTTAATGTGTGATATCCTAGAACATACAACCCCACTTCTACCTAAAAACAAACCTCGATATTTAATGGGAGTAGGATCACCAGACTATCTATTTGAAGCAGTAATACGTGGCATAGACATGGCTGATTGTGTACTTCCAACCAGAATTGCTAGAAATGGTACGGTGCTCACAAGTCATGGAAAGTTAGTCATAAGAAATGGTAAATATGCAAAGGACTTTTCAAAATTAGATCCGGAATGTGATTGCTATGCATGTACAAATTATTCTCGTGCATATATACGTCACTTATTCAATGTAGGTGAAATCTTAGGACCAAGACTTACAACAATACATAATCTATATTTCTTAATCAAGCTTATGGAAAATATCAGAAAGGCAATAAAAGAGGATAGATTGTTGGAATATAAAGAAGAATTTTACAAAAAATATGGATATATTTAATATTGATAATGATTTTTGGGAAAATTAATGTATAATAATGTATAGGGAATGACCCTTGTGTTGTTCCACATATTATTAAGGAGGATATATAAATGAATTCACAAACGATGCAAGCTTTAATACTACCAGTGGGTTTTTTAGTAGTCTTTTACATTTTTCTTATCAGACCTCAAAAAAAGAAAGATAAAGAAATTAGCAATATGAGAAGTAATCTTCGTGAGGGAGATGAAATTATAACCATAGGTGGTATTTACGGTAAAATAATAAGAGCAAAAGAAGATGTACTTACTTTGGAAGTTGGTTCAACTAAAACAAGATTAGATGTAACTAGATGGGCTGTAGGATCTGTTGTTAAAAAGAATGAATCTAAATCAAAGAAAGAGATAGAAGAAGACGAAAACAAAGAAGATTAGTATATGGTAACGAAGGTTAAATTTCAACATTTTTAAGTAATATTTAACACTTCTTTTAAATAGATTTACTATAGAAAGGGGTGTTAATATGAATAGTAAAAAGAATGTAAATAGTATTAAATATTTGGCTAAGGGATTATTAATTGCCTTTATATTATCAATTATATTTGTAATTATTATTTCCTTACTATTAAGATTTACAAACCTAGGAGAATCTAAAGTTTCATTACTTAACAATATAGCTATGATTTTATGCATTGTAAGTGCTAGCGTTTATACATCAATAAAAGTGAAAGAAAATGGATGGTTAAATGGTGGATTAATAGGGTTTTTCTACTATCTAATCATTATCTTCTTAAATGTTATTTTTTTAAGAACACTTGATACAAATGTATTGATGTTAACAAAACTAGTATTGTCAACTGTCACTGGAATCATAGGGGGAATCATTGGAATAAATATTAGATAACAAAAAAATCTTTAATTTAGATTTTCAATATGCTATAATAGCAAATATGTAATAATTATGCAGACAAATTAAATGGTGAGAATATAAATAAAGGTGGTGGGTTATCCACTACCTTTTGTTTTGGAGTTGTAAACATAGAAGATTAGGAGGAAAAGAATGAAAAGCAGGAGTATTATCATATTTATCCTTATACTTGCTATGGTAGGAGTATCTTCTTTTTTAGCACTTAGAGGAGGACAAATTGGCAATTATAAGATAACAAAAGCAAAAGATGCAATTGACTTAGGTCTAGATTTAGCTGGTGGAGTTTATGTTGTTTTAGAAGCAAATACCGAAGCTAAAGGTGCAGAATTACAAAAATTGATGGAGCAAACTAGAGCAATTATAAATGAAAGAGTTAATGGGCTTGGAGTATCTGAACCAAATATCTCTATAGAAGGAGAAAATAGAATCAGGGTAGAGCTTGCGGGTATAGATAATCCTCAAGAAGCCATAGATTTAATAGGTAAAACAGCTCAACTTCAATTCATAGATCCAGATGGAAATGTAGTAGTAACAGGAAAGAACGTAGTAAATGCAGACGTGGTATTCCAACCAAATGAAATAGGTCAATCCGAACCTGTGGTATCATTGGAGTTTGATAGTGAGGGTACAAAAAGCTTTGCAGATACTACTTCAAGATTAATTAAAGAGGAAGATATTAAAAACAGGGTAGTTTATATAGTCTTGGATGGTCAAATTATATCTTATCCAGCTGTAAAGGCAGAAAGTGAAGGTGGAGTACCTATTACAGATGGAAAAGCTGTTATATCTGGGAATTTTCAATTAGAGGAAGCAAACCATTTGGCTACTCTTATTAGAGCAGGTGCATTGCCTGTTGAAATGGTCGAATTGCAAACATCCGTTATTGGTCCAACACTAGGTCTTGAAGCCTACGACAGAAGTATATTGGCTGGAGGAATAGCGTTAGTACTTATATTCTTATTTATGATGATTATTTATAAAATACCAGGTTTTATAGCTTCTATTGGTCTTATAATATATGTCTTAATTACTATAGTTACAATGTCAATCTTAGATGTAAAACTTACTCTTCCTGGAATTGCAGGACTTATTTTGTCCATTGGTATGGCAGTAGACGCAAACGTACTAATTTTTGAAAGAATTAGAGAAGAATTACATCAAGGGAAAACACTTAGGACATCAGTAGATGCTGGATTTAAGAGAGCCTTGTCCTCAGTAATGGATTCAAATATCACCACATTGATTGCTGGTGTTGTATTATACTATTTTGGTATAGGACCTATCAAAGGTTTTGGCGTTACTCTTATAATAGGTATTGTTGCTTCTATGATTACAGCTGTTATATTATCAAAATATTTACTAAAACTAGTTGTAAATATTACTGGTGGTAAAAACATCAAAATTTACGGGGCTTAAGGTTAGGGGTGAAGAGATGAATATAATTAAACATAGAAGAAAATATATTTTTATTTCCATTGCAATAATTTTAGCAGGTCTTATAATGTTTTTTGTAAATGGATTAAACTATGGTATAGATTTTACCGGTGGTACTTTAATTCAAATTAAAGCTGGCAAATTTATACCTGTTGAAGAAATTCGAAAAACAACTGATGAATTTGATAAAAACGCAAGTATTGTCCATGGTGGGGCTAACAAGGAAGATATTATAATAAGAAGTACACTAGATTTATCAAATGAAGACACTAATAGGATAATAACATCTTTTGAAAGCAACTATGGAGTAGATAGAAAAAATGCTCAGTCAGAAAAATTTGGAGCCTTTATGGGTAAGGAAATTCGTAACAAGGCAGTTATCTCCATACTAATTGCATCAGTTGCAATGCTAATTTATATTACCTTTAGATTTGAATTCAAATTTGGCGTAGCAGCTATTATTGCACTTATTCACGATGTATTAGTTACAATTGCAATATATGCAATCTTCAAACTTCCTGTAAATAGCTCATTCATTGCTGCTATTCTTACTATAGTAGGCTATTCAATCAATGATACTATAGTAATATTTGATAGGATTCGCGAGGAAAGAAAACTAAACCCTAAAGAATCTATAGAGAATATAATAAACGGAAGTATAACTCGTACAATGAGAAGAACAATAAATACTACTGTTACTACTGTCTTGGCTGTAGTTGTATTATATATTGTGGGTGTTGATGATGTAAAAGTCCTTGCTCTACCTTTAATTCTTGGTATGATAGCTGGAACATACTCATCAATATTTATAGCAGCACCATTATGGTATGATTTAACAAAAATAAAAACTGCAAAATAGCGGTTTTTATTTGTTTTTGGGGTAAAAAAAGGATATATAACTTTAGGGGGAGTATCATGGAAAAAGGATTTATTATTTCATTGATTCTAGCAGGTATAGTAGGATTATTCGCTTTAAGCAATAGTGAAAAGGTAGAGATAGATTTTATTTTCACCCAGGTGATTATGTCTCAAGCAGTAGTAATTTTTATTTCAGCCTTCTTAGGGGCAATAATTGTTGCCTTTTTAAGTTGGGTAAAAGGTTTTAAGCTAAAAAAAGAAATAAAGGAATTGAACAAAAAGATTATTGGATTTGAAGAAGAAAAAAAGAGACTTAATGATTCCATTATGAAAAAAGAAGAACAAATTAAAGCTTTATATGATAAAAACACAGAAATGTTTTCAAAAAAGTAAAATTTTACTATTAGTTGTAAAGAAAATACGATTTTTGTAGAATTTCTTGTCATGAAATGATAGAATTTAGATTATATATCTAAATTCTTTTTTTTGGAGTGAAATTGTTGGAAAAGTGGTTTATAAGAAATAATAAAGTTGATAATAAAAATTTTACAAAGGATTTGGGAATCAATTCATTTTTAGCAAGGCTATTGATAAATAGGGGGATTATAGAAAGAAATTCAATACAAATGTTTTTAGAGCCTAATCTCGATAAATTATATCCAACGGATTTAATGAAGGATTTAGTATTAGCGTCAAAAATACTGGATGATAATATCAAAAACAATAAAAAAATTAGAATTGTCGGAGACTTTGATGTAGATGGAGTTATGTCTGTATATATACTATACAAGGGTTTACAAAGACTTGGTGCAAATGTAGATTATGTGATACCAGATAGGGTATTAGATGGATACGGCATTAACAGGGATATTATAAAGGCATCTAAAGATGATGGTATTGAAACTATCATTACCTGTGACAATGGTATCTCAGCAATTGATGAAATAAAATACGCAAAAGAACTTGGTCTTACTTTAATAATAACAGATCATCACGATATACCTCAAAGTTTGCCAGATGCAAATGCAATAATAAATCCTAAGCAAAAGGATTGTAACTATCCCTTTAAAAATCTATGTGGAGCAGGTGTATCCTTTAAGCTTATAAAATATTTATATGAAATTAATGGACTAGCTGATGAAATCTATGACTTCCTTGAGTATGTTACAATAGCAACCATATGTGATGTTGTTGATTTAATTGATGAAAATCGTATCATTGTAAAAAACGGATTGGAAAAGTTAAACAATACTAAAAATATTGGATTAAAAGCACTAATTGAAGCTTGTGGTATTGGTGGTAAAAAAATTGGTGCCTATCATGTTGGTTTTATAATTGGGCCTACAATTAATGCATCTGGAAGGTTGGACTCAGCTCTTCTTGCTTTACAATTACTGTTAACAGAAGATAGTGAATTGGCAAATGAGTTGGCTATAACTTTACGTGATTTAAATGAAGAAAGAAAAAATATGACATTGGATGGAATTGAAAAGGCAGTATTTCAAATAGAGAATAGCTCCCTAAAAGATGATAAAGTGTTGGTGATTTATGAACCTGAAATCCATGAGAGCATAGCTGGCATAATTGCAGGGCGCGTCAAAGAGAGGTATAATAAGCCTACAATAGTATTAACCAATGGAAAAGATGGGGCAAAAGGCTCAGGAAGATCTATAGAAGAATACAATATGTATGAAGAACTTTCCAAATGTAAAGATTTATTAAATAGATATGGTGGACATCCTATGGCAGCAGGTCTATCAATAGATGTTAAAAATATTGGTAAGCTTAGAAACGCGCTAAATAGCAATACTTCATTAACATTTGATGACTTAATTCCTAAAATTTATATTGACATGGAATTACCCATTGAATATATTAATTACAAACTGATTGATGAAATCAATAGTCTTGAACCTTTTGGAAAAGGAAACACTAAACCCCTTTTTGGTGGTAAAAAATTAAAGATTGTAAGAGGGTATTTGTTAGGTGAAAATAAAAATGTTATAAAGCTAAACCTATTATCACCTAAGGGACATAAAATTGATGGACTTATTTTTAATGAAACTGAAAAATTTATTGAAAGCCTTATAGATAAATATGGTAAAGAACAACTAGAAAATATGTATAAAGGTATAGAAAATGACGTTTTGGTAGATATACTATATTATCCAAATGTTAACGAATATCAGGGTAATATGAGTTTACAAGTTATTATTAATAATTATAGATTTAATTAATGTATATTGAAGAAGGTGAGACCATGTTAGAAAAATTATTACAGAAAATTGAACAATACAATCCTCAAGCAGATATGCAGTTAATAATTAAAGCTTATCATTTTGCTGAAGCTGCTCATGAAGGGCAAGTAAGGAATTCAGGAGAAAAATACTTTATACATCCCTATAATGTTGCTTTGATATTGGCAGATTTGAACATGGACACAGCTACAATCGTAGCTGGACTTCTTCATGATGTAATTGAAGATACTAATATAACCTATGAAAAAATAGCTGAGGAATTTGGAACTGAAATTGCTGATTTGGTTGATGGGGTTACAAAATTAAAAATGCTGCAATACAAAACTAAACAGGAAAACCAAGCGGAAAACCTACGTAAGATGGTTCTAGCTATGGCGAAGGATATAAGAGTAATAATAGTAAAACTTGCAGATAGATTACACAATATGAGAACCCTAGAGTATATGACTGATAATAAGAAAAAGGAAAAAGCAATTGAGACTTTGGAGATATATGCTCCTATTGCACATAGACTTGGAATGTCTAAAATAAAATGGGAGTTAGAAGATTTATCTTTAAGATACCTGGATCCAGAGAGATATTATGAATTGGTAGAAAAAGTTCAGAAGAGAAGACTTGAAAGAGAACAATTCATACAAGATATAATAAAAGAATTGTATACTAAACTCTCAGAAATGGGGATACATTGCGAAATAAGCGGCAGACCTAAGAATTTTTATAGTATATATAAAAAGATGGTTTATCAAGGGAAATTATTTGAGCAGATATATGACCTAACAGCAGTTAGAATTATAGTTGATAATATCAAGGACTGTTACGGTGCATTAGGTATAGTTCATACCCTTTGGAAGCCATTACCTGGAAGATTTAAAGACTATATAGCAATGCCTAAGCCAAATATGTATCAATCACTTCATACTACAGTAATTGGTCCTAAAGGTGAAATATTTGAAGTGCAAATCCGTACTTGGGAAATGCATAGAACGGCTGAATATGGAATTGCTGCACACTGGAAATACAAAGAAGGCTCGACAAAAGCAAATAATTTTGATGAAAAACTGACTTGGTTAAGGCAATTATTAGAATGGCAAAATGATTTAAAAGATCCTAAAGACTTTATGGAAACTTTAAAAATAGATTTCTTTACTGATGAAGTATTTGTTTTTACACCTAAAGGAGATGTAATAAACTTACCTGATGGTTCAACACCAATTGACTTTGCATATAGGGTTCATACAGCAGTAGGAAATGCATGTGTCGGCTCAAAAGTTGATGGTAGAATAGTGCCTTTAAATTATAAATTGAAAAATGGAAATATAGTTGAAGTCATAACAAATCCCAATAGTAATGGGCCGAGTAGAGACTGGCTAAAAATTGTAAAAAGTACCCAAGCAAAGACTAAAATTAAGCAATTTTTTAAACTTAAAGAAAGGGATTTAAATATTGCTAAGGGGAAAGAACTGTTAGAGAAGGAGATAAAGAGATTAGGCTATAAACTAACCGATATACTTAAGGATGAATGGCTAAAAAATATATCAAATAAACTCAGTATAAATACAATAGACGATTTATATGCAGCATTAGGATATGGAAGTATAACGCTAAATCAAGTAACACTAAAGTTAAGAGATTACTATAATGAATTTTATAAGATTACTGATGAAAAAGCATTTGTTGAAAGTAAAATACAGGCTTCTCAACCTAAAAAAACGTATAAATCAACACAAGGTATCTCTGTAAAAGGCGTTGATAATGTTAAAGTTCGTTTTTCAAGGTGCTGTAATCCAGTACCTGGGGATGAAATTATTGGTTTTATAACAAGGGGCAGGGGAGTTTCTATTCATAGAAAAGATTGCCCAAATATAATAGCCAATGAAGAAGATATGGAAAGACTTATAGAAGTTGAATGGGATTTTCAAAAGAAAGCCTCATATCATGCAGAAATACAGGTTAAAGCTGCAGATAGACCTGGACTTTTGGCAGAGATTGCACTAAGAATAAACGATGCAGACGTGGGACTTGTATCTTTAAATGCAAGGACAAATAAGGAAAAAATAGTAATAATCAATATGACATTGGAAATCCATGATATAGAGCAATTGAAGGATTTAATGAGAAAAATGAGAAAGATAAAAAATGTAATGGATGTATTTAGAGTCACAGCATAGGAGGAAGGTTTGATGAGGGCAGTAGTTCAAAGGGTTACAGAAGCATCAGTTTCTGTTGATGGTGAAATAGTTGGTAAAATTGGTAATGGGCTAATGGTATTATTGGGTGTTGGCGATGAAGATAATGACCAAGACTTGGAATACCTAGTAGAAAAAATTGTGGGACTTAGAATATTTCAAGATGAAAATGACAAGATGAATTTATCATTAATGGATGTAAAAGGAGAACTTTTAGTAATATCACAATTTACATTATACGGAGATGCAAGAAAGGGTAAGAGACCAAGCTTTATAAAATCTGCAAAGCCAGATATTGGTGAAAGATATTATGAAGAATTTGTAAAGAAAACAAAATCCCTAGGGATTAAAACTGAAAAAGGTGTATTTGGGGCTCATATGGATGTTCATCTTATAAACAGCGGTCCTGTAACCATAATGTTAGATAGCAAGAAGTTGTTTTAGGGGGTATTACATTGAAAATATTAATTAAACCTGCTGGAATATATGGAGCAAATTGTTATATAGTTTTTTCAGAAAGTACAAGAAAAGGAATAGTAATCGACCCAGGTGGAGATGCTGATGAAATTATTTATGATTTAGATAAAAATAATATAGATATTGAATATATAGTATTGACTCATGGGCATGGGGATCATATTGGCGGTGTAAAGGAGTTAAAAGAAAAACTAAAGGCACCAGTTGTAATTCACAAGGAAGATGCCGAAATGCTAGAGAATTCCGCATTGAATTTAACAAATATTATGTCCATGGGAAATATTGAAATAACACCTGATAAGATTGTAGAGGATGGAGATACACTAGAATTTGGAAACTTAGTGGGAAAAATAATCCATACACCAGGTCATACTAAAGGTGGTATGTGTATTTTAGTCGAAGACAGCTTATTCTGCGGAGATACTATATTTAAAGGGTCAGTTGGTAGATCTGATCTATATGGTGGTGAATATGAAACTTTGATAAAATCCATCAGAGATAAAATATTGACACTTCCTGACGAAACAATACTATTTCCTGGGCATGGGCAATCTACCACTGTAGAATATGAAAGGAAAACAAATCCTTTTTTAAGATAATTTTGAAGGTGAAACAATGGTATCAGTAATCACTAAAGGCTTTGATTATAGTATAGATATATTTGAATTGTTGAGGGTATTTTTCTCTAACGAGGAAATAATCCAGATTAATGATATAAGATTATATAAAGAGAACTATCTAGTAGAATTAAATTTAGAAAACAATAAATCTATTACAAATTTATATTATAATAATAATTTGGTCAACTCATATGAAGAAAATCTTGAAAAGATTAATATAAATAGAGAAGTAGATAAAACAATAAAGGTGGGTATTAAGAAATCTCTTTACAATTGTTTGGCAGAAGGACTTGATACCCATTTACCTTGGGGTATTTTAACTGGAATTAGACCAGGTAAAATAGTAGATGAATTGTTTGAAAAAGGTACTAAAGAAGAAAATGTATTCAAAATACTTATAAAAGAATATAAATTGAGTAAAGATAATGCAAAACTCATAATAGACATATCTAAAAGACAAAGTAAATTTATATATCCAATAAATAAGGATAAATACAGTCTCTATATAAGTATTCCATTTTGTCCTAGCAGATGCATTTATTGTTCTTTTCCTTCTCTTCCTATAAAAAGATTTAATAAACAGGTATCTAGCTATATAGATACTTTGACGTATGAATTAAAAGGTATAAGTAGAATTATGAAAGGTAAGAAATTGAATTCAGTATATATAGGCGGAGGGACACCTACATCTATACCTACTATAGACTTAGAAAAAATCATACAGACAGTCTATCAAGAATTTGGGGAAAATATAAAGGAATTTACTGTTGAAGCTGGCAGGCCAGATACTATAAATAAAGAAGTACTTAAAATGTTAAAAGAAAATCATATCAATAGAATTAGCATCAATCCTCAAACTATGAATGATAAGACCTTGAAGGCCATAGGGAGAAATCATACAGCCGAAGATATAATTAAGACATACAATATGGCGAAGAATATGGAAATTCCGATTATAAATATGGACTTAATTATAGGTCTTCCTGGGGAAGGTTTGAACGAAGTTAAAAATACCTTAAATATAATAGAAAAACTTAATCCTGAAAATCTAACGGTCCATACATTGGCGGTAAAACGGGGCTCTAAATATAAAGAAAGTATTAATGAATTTGATAAGAAGAATATAGATACTATTCAGAACATGATAGACGAAACTAAATACTTTGCAAGAAAAATGGGTTTAAATCCATATTATCTATATAGACAAAAACAAATACTAGGAAATTTTGAAAACATAGGATATGCAAAAGAAGGAACAGAGTGTATCTATAATATTTCTATAATGGAGGAAAAGGAGACAATCATAGCAGCAGGAATGGGTTCGGTATCTAAAATATTCTATCCTGATGAAAATAGAATCGAACGAATTCCAAATTTCAAAGATTTGAAGGAATATGTAGGTAGAATAGATGAGTTGTTGGAGAAGAAGGAAAAGATGGCTAACAACTAACAGGTAACAGTATTGAATGGCATTGCAATTGATTCATTAACATATAAATTTTAATTATTGAGGCACTATGGATAAATCCGTAGTGCTATTTTCATTATATTGGGACATAATCATAGATGAATCACTCACTTATTTAGATGTTATTCTTTTCTTGTTGACAACCTATCAGTGATTTTGATATACTTTATTCATGTAATTCTTGTACACAGAAATACATTCCGTCTCACGGAATGATTGGCACCGTTTTCTTTGTGTTAAGGCTTTACATCTACTAAATACTTTATTAAAGGAGGGGAAGGTACATTTGGATAAATATGTACCAAAGAAGATGAAGAAGATTAATAAAATTGCCGTATTGATTGTTGCAATTATGCTTGTATTAACAGCATGTACCAATGGTTCAAAATCACCAAACAATGATCAAGGAAATACAGAAGGAACATTTAAAAATATAATGTTCGTAGTTACAGGAACACTGGGTGGAAGAACTAACAACGATGATGTTCTTCTAGCTATCAATGACTATGTAAAGACTGTTGATGGAAAAGTAGATACATTTGAATGCAATATGGATACATCATTGTATGAGTCTACATTGATGCAAGCTGCTGAAACTGGCGAATATGACTTAATAGTTACTGGTTTTGGAACTATGATTGAACCATTAGGAAATACTGCTAAAAAATATCCAAATCAAAAGTTCTTAATCTTTGATACTAAGATGGATTATTCTAACGGGGCTAATCCTAATGTTATTTCTGTACAAGTATTGCAAAATGAAGGTGGTTTCTTAGCAGGAGCACTTGCTGCAGAGATAACAACAAGCAATGCAGAACTTGCTAACAAAGAAAAAGTAGTAGGATTCGTTGGGGCTATTGAATCTACATCTGTTCTTGACTTCTTAATGGGCTATATCGATGGAGTTAATTATGTAGATCCATCAATCGAAGTACTATATTCTTTCGTTGGCAACCATACAGATTCTGCTTTGGCAAAAGAATTGGGATTGTCTCAATATCAACAAGGAGCAGACGTAGTATTTGCTGTTGGGCAAAATGGTTTAGGAGTTGCTGAAGCTGCTTCTGCTGCGAATAAGTATGTAATTGGGGTAGACTTTGACTATTCTGAACGTTTGGCAGCAACAAACAAAGAAGATGCAGCTCATGTATTAACATCAGTAATCAAAGACTATCGCGGAATGGTTTATCCAATCTTAGAAGGTATCAATAAAGGAGAAGTCGAGTGGGGAACTCATACATTTATCTCACATTCTGAAGGCGGAGTTTATTTAGTAAATAATGATTATACAAAAGCTATAGTTCCAAGTGATGTTAGCTCAAAATATGACAAGATTGTTGAGGAGCTTAATAGTGGCAAGATTAAAGTAAGTACTGCTTTTGGTGCTTCTACTGAAGAAATTGAAAAAGTAAAATCTGAAGCAAAATCTCATTAATAAACTGGAAACAAACATTGAGCCCTGGATTCCTAGGGCTCAACCAATTTTAGGCAGATGATAAAAATTATCTAAGATGTTTTGAAAGGTAGAGGTTCTGTTATGGAATTAAATAAAAAAAGTTATGATGATTTAAAGATTGGTGAAGACATCCTTAGTATGCAAAATATCACCAAGATATATAGCAATGGTTTTATTGCAAATAAGAATGTCAATTTTACAGTAAGAAAAGGTGAGATCCATGGATTGGTAGGTGAAAATGGAGCAGGTAAGACCACTTTGATGAAGGTTTTATTTGGTCAGGAGATACCAGAAGAAGGAAGGATACTATTAGCTGGTAAAGAAGTAAACATCTCTAATCCTTTAGCTGCATTAGAATATGGGATTGGTATGGTACATCAACACTTTATGTTAGTCGAGTCATTGAGTGTTGCTGAAAATATGGTTTTAGGTAGTGAGCCTGTAAAGGGTATTGCTTTTGATTATGAAGAGGCTATTCGTAGAACAAAAGAAGTTTCTAAGAAATTTGATTTGGAGGTAAATCCTAAAGCTATAATTCGTGATTTATCCGTAGGATATAAACAACGTGTTGAAATCCTAAAGATGCTATTACATGGTGCTCAAATATTACTATTAGACGAGCCTACTGCTGTTTTAACGCCACAAGAAACGAGAGAGTTGTTTGTGCAATTAAAACAGTTGCGAGAAAAAGGTTATTCTATTGTTTTTATATCACATAAATTAAATGAAGTTAAAGAAATATGCGACCGTATCACTGTGCTGCGCAGTGGAGAATCGGTTAGTACAACAGATGTTGCAATGGTTTCTGAACAAGATATCTCAAAGATGATGGTTGGTCGTGATGTAATTCTAAATATTGAAAAGAAAAAAGCAAATCCTGGAAAGCCTGTATTGAGTGTTTCTAATTTAAGTTATAAAAATAAGTTTGGGCTATATGCCTTTAAAGATTTAAACTTTACTGTACGAAGTGGAGAAGTTTTGGGAGTGGCGGGAGTTGAAGGAAATGGACAATCTGAGCTAGCAAATGTTTTAGCTGGACTTGAGCCGATTCAGGATGGAGATATAAAAGTTAATGGCTGTTCTATAAAAGGAATGGATGTTAGACAAATTCGTGAAAAGGGTGTGGCTATTATTCATGAGGATAGGATGACCTATGGTGCATCCGCAACTCAAAGTATAGCAGAGAACATAATCTCTGATCGATACTATAAAGATGAATATAAGAAAAATGGATTTATAAATTGGAGATATGTAGTTACAAAATCAAAAGAGTTTATTAAAGACTATTTAATCAAAGCTGATGGATATGATGCAGAAACACGAACACTTTCTGGAGGAAATATTCAAAAAGTGGTTGCCGCTCGTGAGTTTACATCAAAACCAAAGCTATTGATTGCTAGTCAGCCGACAAGAGGAATCGATGTAGGTGCTGCAGAGATAATTCGAAAGAAGATGGTGGCATTACGAGATGAAGAGAATACTGCGACTTTATTGTTTTCTGCCGATCTATCTGAGTTATTAACTGGAAGTGATGGTATTATTGTTATGTATGGTGGTAAGATTACTGCTTATTTTCCAGATGCTTCATTAGTCAATGAAGAAATCTTAGGTGAATATATGCTTGGCTTAAAGAGCCAAAGCGATGAAGAAATTGGAGGTGCTGTATATGAGTAAGAAACCCAAGGTAATGACAACAAAACAAATTGAGAGAATGTTTAGTGTTATTCGAACATTGTTGGCTGTTGTCATCGCTTTAATATTTGCCTTTTTTCTAATTTCAACAGTAAGCGATAATCCGTTTAAGGATTTTAGTACTTTGTTAATAGGACCATTAGAAAATACAGGGCGAATGATAACTGTTATTTCAAAGATGACTCCTCTATTATTCACAGGAGTAGCAGTGTCTTTAATTTATTCTGCAGGGCAAATTAATATTGCTACAGAAGGTGCATTCTTTGCTGGAGCTGTAGCATCTACTGTTGTTGCAATAATAGAAGGAATTCCAGCGCCAATTCATATTATACTATCACTATTAGCTGGCGCTATCACTGGGGCTATTATAATGGGTATACCGGCGATTATGCACGTAAGGTACAATGTTGTCACAATTGTTTCATCATTGATGATGAACTATGTAGCATTATATGGTGGACTTTATATTATATTAAACCCTCTTAGGGATCCAGCAGCTGGATTTGAAGCATCATTTTTATTTGCGAAGTCAGCTATCTTACCCCGAATTTTTGGAAATGATAGATTGCATATAGGACTCTTGATTGGAGTTTTGGTTGTGATTTTTGGTTCAATTTTACTTTATAAAAGACCATTTGGATTTTCTATCCGTACAGTTGGAGCAAATAAAAAGTTTGCAACTTATTCTGGTATTCCAGTGAACAAAACCATTGTATTGACATCCTTGCTTTCAGGAGCAATTGCCGGTATGGGCGGCACCGTAGAGACTTTGGGAAACTATAGTCGTTTTGTATATTCAGGATTTACCAATCATGGTTGGGATGGAATTATGCTAGCTGTTTTATGTCGTAACAATCCAAAGACGATTCCATTTGCAGCATTCTTTTTGGCATATTTAAAAACTTCAGCTGATTCATTGAATTTAACTTCTAAGATTCCACCGGAAATCATTAGTGTTATTCAAGCGATTATTATAACATTTATTGCTGCTGAAAAATTACTTTCAAAATGGGAACATAAGAAGATTGTTGCCAATTCTCAAAAAGCCATGGCGCTTGGAAAAGGAGATTGATTTATATGTTAAAGTATATCTTTTCACTGGATTTCGTTTTTGCTGTTATCCGTATGGGGACCCCCCTTCTATTTGTGGGGATGGCAGCTGTTATAGGAGCAAAGGCTGATATATTATGTATTGCCTATGAAGGGATGATGTTATTTGCAGCCCTTGGTGGTGTTATTGGTAGTGCTTATTCCCAGAATCTATTTGTTGGAATGATTTTTGGGTTATTGTGTGGATTAGTGATTGCATCAATTTTTGCCTATTTTGTGTTGTATTTAGATACAAAACCACTACTTACTGGACTAGCTTTAAATACCTTGGGAACCGGTGGTACTGTATATGTGGTATTTTTATTGACTGGGATGAAACTAGATACTTCTTCTCTTCATAGTTTGCGATTCCCTGCAATTGATATTCCAATTATAAAAAATATTCCTATAATTGGACCCCTTATATCTGGTCACAATATATTATCCTATGTTGCCTTTATTATGGTAGTTGTTGTATGGTATATGGTTTTCAGGACTCGATTGGGATTACGAATTCGAGCTGTAGGAGAGAATCCAGCTGCTGCATCTTCTGTAGGGATCAATGTGAAACGTACAAAGTTTTTAGCTATGATGATTAGCGGATTGATTGCATCGATGGGTGGTTTGTTTATGTCTATGGCATATATGCCTTACTTCACAAGCAATATGACTGCTGGACGTGGATTTATAGGAATTGCTGCACAAAATTTAGGTCGAGGCAACCCCCTTGTGACAATGATATATACACTAATTTTCGGCGGAGCAATGGCAATAGGCAATACTGCCCAAGCCTATCGTTTACCATCCCAATTTGCATCCATGATGCCATATTTGATTACTTTAATAGGGTTGATAATAATTGGTTCTAGAAATAAAAATAGAAATACAAAAGTTAAGTAGCTTAGAGTTAGAAAGGGGAATACATGGAAATATCAGCAAAAAATCCAAAATTTGAAGGGAAAGTACCACATTTAATGTGTAAGGAAGGTGATATTGCGGAAGTTGTATTGCTTCCCGGAGATCCTGCACGAGTAAAAATGTTTCAAGATTTATGTGACGACTTTAGGATCGTTGCTTCAAATAGAGAATATACTATTGGAACTGGAAAATATGAAGGATATCCAATTAGCATCTGCTCTACAGGAATTGGAGCCCCATCAACAGAAATTGCAGTGATTGAGTTAATTGAATTAGGAGCTAAAGCGTTGATTCGTGTTGGTGGCACTGGTGTTTTAAAATCAGAAATCAAATGTGGAGATATGGTTATTACAACAGGTGCCATGAGATTAGGAGGTTCTAGCAAATTCTATGCGCCGCCTGAATATCCTGCTGTTTCTTCATTTGAAGTTGTCCATTGTTTAATAGATGCTTGTAAAGAAGCAGGGGTAGATTATTGGAAAGGGATTAGTGCTTCGGTTGGCTCTTTCTTTGCTGGACAAGGTAGAGATGCCATAGGAAAAAAGTTTCATGATTCAGATTTAATTGAAAAATATAAGAAATTGAATATAATTAATATGGAGATGGAATCAGAAACAATCTTAACATTAGGGAATTTATTTGGTGTTTATACTGGAAGTATTTGTGCAGTACATGCAAATCGTGAGACTGATGAATGGCTATATGACTTTGCACCTGCTCAAAGACAAATGTGTAAAATTGCCTTAGATGCAGCTGTACTTTTATATAATCGTTATTTATCTAAATAGAGATTAAAAAAATTTAGGGGGGATATTATGCAATTGGTAGAAAGAACTTTAGATGTATTGGTAACCTTAAGTAAAGAAAGTGATGGATTGTCAGTATCAGAATTGGCTGAGAAGTTAAATATACCCAATAGCTCCACACACCGTATTTTGGCTACTTTAAAGAAGAATCACTTTGTAATGCAGTCAAGTGAAACGAAGAAATATAGATTAGGATATAAGGTACTTACTCTAAGCAGCAATATCATTAGAGAAGACAATTTAACTCTTGCAGCGAAGGCCTTTATGAAAGAACTTGCAGATAAAATGAATAAAACAATTACCTTATGTGTAATGGAAGGTGAAGACGTTATTTGCATTTATTACGTAGAAAGTAAGGATACATCTATGTTTTTGGTACGAACTGGATTTGCAATGCCTCCTCATGCTACTTCCGCTGGGAAAGCAATGCAAGCATATATGCCCCTTAGTCAAGTTCAACGTATTTATTTAAGCAATCATCAAGAGCTGACAAGCCATACAAAAACAAATCTAGAATCTTTTTTAAAAGAATTGGAGGAAGTTAGACTAAATGGATATGCAGTTTGTGATGAAGAACTTCAATTAGGTGTTCAGGGAGTTGCATGCCCGATTTTTGATTACAATGGCAAAGTTATTGGAGCGGTGTCATTTACTGCATTAAAATCGGACAACTCTTTAACTGATGATAATATTCAATTACTAAAAGAATGTGCTCAAAACATATCGAAAAGTGTTGGGGCTTTATAAATTGAGAATTGACAGTTGAATTTCTGCGACTAAAAGGAGCAAACAAATTTGTGAATTAAACTGCGACGAAGTCTCTCACAACATATAATTATCGCAAGTCAATAAATATATCTTGACCCATAATAATTAATATGATATATTGAAGGGAAAATAGGAAGGGTGTGATAGCTTGAATAAATTTGGTGTAGTTTCATTAAGGATTTCAGTAGCCTTAGTAGCCTTAATTATTTTACTACTTTGCGTATTTTGGCTTCCTTATATGGCTAGGATTTCTGCTGAACAAAATCCTGAATATGCATACTTAAGATATCCAGTATTATATGGATTGTATATTACAACAATTCCTTTTTACCTAGGCATATTTCATACATTCAAACTACTAAATTTGATAAGTAAGAATACTGCATTTACTGAAGAAGCATGTGAATCACTTAGATATATAAACCGATATACAGTTATAGAGATAATACTTTATTTTATCGGGATGGTGTTTCTAGCTTTTAACAAAGCATTGCATCCAGGAATATTTATACTAGGTGTGGTTATTATGTTTGCTTGCTTTATTATTTCAGTTTTTGCTTTAGTGCTGAAGGCATTATTATCAAAAGTGATCGAAATTAAAAATGAAAATGATTATACGATATAGGGTGATGAAATGGCTATTATAATCAATATTGATGTTATGTTAGCTAAAAGAAAGATGAGTGTAACAGAACTATCTGAAAGGGTCGGTATAACTATGGCTAATATTTCCATCCTTAAGAATGGTAAAGCTAAAGCAATAAGACTCTCAACTTTAGATGCGATATGTAAGGCTTTGGATTGTCAACCTGGAGATATATTGGAGTATGTAGAGGATTGATAAGATGAAAAAGATACTTTTATTTATATTGATTATTTTCGTGTTGCTATTAGGACGTTGCAGATATAAATCTAATGATATAAGAAAAAATCATGTCAAATTAATTGGAATTAAGATTCCAAAGGAAGCAGAGACATTAGAATTAAACGACAGTCATGGAGGATTCCATGGAGATGGAGTATATTACGAGGAAATCCAATTAGAAAAAGAAATTGTAAATGAGTTTGCATCCAATGCATTAGAAAAGGTTGGGTGGCGAAAGCTACCTATGAGTAAAGAACTACATAAGTTAATTTTTGGTGAAAGAACAGTTGATTATTCTTATGGTGGAAGAGGTGAAATGATTCCAAATTATATTAAGCATGGTATATTTTATTATAAGGATAAGAAAACTAGCTCATTTTCAGATGATAGTGTCAATCTTTATGACTCATCACATAATTTCATATTCTCTATTTTAGATTTTGAGACAGGAAAACTATATATCTTAGAGTTCGATTCATAATGATGGGAGAAAATAACTTTTATATCATATTCTTTACATTATACGTAATAACAACATAGAGGATTTAGGTGGAGTAGACTCTCCACCTGAATTGATGCTACCTATAGTGGGGGAGGGTTAGTATTCTCCATATAGGACTTTCGTATATCAAAGCATTTAACTTTTTCATACTCAGATATTTGCTTGAACTTTAAAGGCTTTTCACGTTCGATTCTTAAAATTATTGCTTTTTGATAAAGTGCTGAATCATTTTTTGCCAGATAAATATAGTCTGATTTAGGAACTTTATTACCAGATATAATTCTCCTTGCGATAATAGTACATTTTAACTGTATTTCAGAGGTGTCTTTCACTTTCCTTATCTCTTTATCGGCTTTTTTCAACTGGGTTCTCATATTTTCTATCTCCTTAATAGCCTTTCGCTGATACTTATCAATAGACTCATCTTTCTGCTGTAAAGAGTTAATTTTTTCATCATTAAAGGATAAAGCAGAAGCTGTAGGAGTTCCTAATATCGCCCTTGCATTATTAGTCTTTTCTACATTTGATGCAGAATCTTTTGGCTTATAAATATGAATATATCTATAAGGATTTGATTCTCCGATACGCATATTGTTACCTCCATTAATTTTGGTATTGTCCCTTAATTAATATATTCGGTGGAAAAACATAAAAGTTTAGTGGATTTATGATATGAATATTAATAACATTGCTGATAAAGTTTGATTACTTTTGCATCTCACTGCTGTACGACAATTTTCATGTCTGGGTCGCCCTTTGTTGCGGCTATGATTACCGGTATGCCGCCATATTGTCAATTCCGTCAAGATAAAAGAACGGCGGCTTTGATTACTGAACCGCCGTTTACAATTGACTATGCTTTAGCGCATATATTTATTCCGCAGTTGGAACAACGGTTTTTAGATTTCCGTCATATGGCATCAATGTTTCTCCGACTATAGATTATTTGTACTCGCTTAAAATTTTGGCTGCTGTTGGATTAAGAACATACCCTATACTTTCGTCATCATCAACGGATTTAGAAATCTTTGCACCATTTTTAATATCTTTCAGTGTTTGCTCATATAGTGACATAGCTTCATCAACCTTTTCTTGTGTCCAAACCTGAGGGAATACCCAACCTGCCACAATCACTAGCCAAACCATATACCGCCGACATAGAAACAGAACATTGAAGCAGGGGAGTTAGAAAATCCTGCATCATATTCTACATTTGCCTTAAATGAATGTTAATCCTCTTTAGAAAAGTTTTTCGGCAATTATCTAGAAAGGCTTTTAGAGTGGTATAATCCATACGCTTAAACATATACGCATTTGCGTTTTTTATTAAACTGGTTTTCTATATCATTTCACAATCTCAATCCCAATCAGCGTGCCATATCCGTCAGCATCAAGTTTTGTATAGTCTCGTACAGCCACTATTTCAATTTTGCCTTCAGGTTTACCCATTTGCCGCATGAAGCCCTTAAATTTTCCGCTAGAAAGCGGTTCTCCGTTTGATGCTAATATGTCAACAAACTGCCGAACCAGCTTGCCATCATAGTAAAAGCAATCCTTCTTTTTATCATAGGTTACGCCAAATGGCTCGTAAACTGCGTACAATTTTGCCAGCTCCTCTGGTGTTAATTGAGTTCCTCCCTCAAATGTCACCGTAGTGTTCCCTAAACCTGGATTGTCATCTATTAATTCCTGTGCTGCGGAGGAATTATCTGACACCGAATACGTAACTGGTGTCGCTTGCATTGGCAGATTTTTCAATTTCTCAATATCCCTTGCATCAAAGTCGGCTTGACTATATGGTTTCACTCCTATAAGCTTACCGCTTGGGTCAGTCGAGCCATCGGGATTTTGGGTTAATTTTGATAAATCTCTTACACCGTGAACATCTATTGTACCATGTTCGTTAAAGTAGTCAATTCCACAATATGCGTTATTTTCGTCGTCACCTATCGGGTAATAGTCCTCAAAATATCTGACCAATTTACCTTTGTAAAATAGCTGGTCTGTGCCTTTGTTGTAGGTAAGCTCATATTGCTCATAAACGGAATACCTTTCCGCTTTGCTTTCCGGTGTTTCCACATTTGCGGCTTCTTCTGCAAAAGTAACATATTTGATCTCCTGCTCTTTATTAGCCACTAAAGCAGTACTTGTGGCAAATACAGTCGTTGTACCTACGACTATCGCCAGAGCCAGCATAATTCTCATAAGGGAGGTTTTCTTCATTTTCATAATCATCACAATCCTTTCCTCAATCGCATTTTTGCTAAAATTATTTACAAGAGGGGTAAAGCGGCTTTTCTTTTCTTCCAATCCTATAAGGGTAAGGGCATAAGCTGATTTTATTGTTTCCCCGAATATCCGTACCACCGTTTCATCGCAGGATAATTCAATGTCCCGGTTTGCCAGTACATACATGAGCCATACAAAGGGATTGAACCAGTGAATACATACAGCAGTGGTCAATACCAGCTTTGTCAGCGTATCAAAGTGCCGAATATGTGTAAGTTCATGGGTAAGGACATATTGCAGCTTTGCTTCGTCCGTCCAGTCTGTGTTCTTCGGAAGAAGAATCACAGGACGGAATATGCCATAGGTCAACGGAGCCTTGATGCGGTCGATTTGCCGTATTTGGACAGAGCGGTGCAAGGGGTGTTCTCGCAACCAAAGAGCTGTGAAGTGATTTTCAACAGGCAGGGCCATTCTGAATTCCCTGCGGCATTTGATGTAAACCACTATGAAAAACAGAGCAAAGCCACATATCCCGGTTAGCCAAATTATTTTAATCGGTGAAATTTGTACTGTTGCGTAAGTTTCCATAGTGCTGGGCATAGTCGAAATATTTGGTACGCCCGATATTTCAGTAGGAAATGGCGAGCCTGTTCCCTCTAAAAACATACGTTTTGCCATATCTATCCCCGTGTAAAAGCTAAACCGGGATGGAATGGAAAATGGTACAAGCAAACGAAGAAGCACAACACCCCATAAGGCAAGAAACGCCTTTTTAGGCAGTTTATGCAGGAAAAGAGTACGTATTATCACAATTGCACAAATCAGGACAGATGCGGATAAACTCATTTGAAAAATATCCATAGGCTTACCTCACTTTAGGTTGTTGACAATTTGCTTTAACCTTTCAATTTCTTCTGGCGACAGGTTTTTCCTGTTCAAAAGAGAAGCGAAAAGCAAATCAGCAGAGCCGTCAAATACCTTGTTAATAAGTTCCGTTGTTTCCTGCTCTTGTACCTGTTCTTTCGGTATAAGGGCATGACACATAAAATTAGGCTCGGAGCGTTCAATTGCTCCTTTCTTTATGCACCTTTTAATAAGTGTGTAAGTGGTATTCATGTTCCAACCAACTTCTGAATTAAGAATGTCGGAAATATGTTTTGCGGTGGTATCTCCCTCCCGCCAAAGTACATCCATAACTTTTAATTCAGAATCGAAAAGCTTAATATCCATAGGCTGTTACTCCTTTCATAAGACTGTAGTAGTTTCTAATTCTCACACTACCACAGTCTTATCAAAAAGTCAACACTACTTTGGTAGTTTGTTTATCCAGTTTAGTCTCTATTTTAGATTTTAAAACAGGAAAACTATATATCTTAGAGTTCGATTCATAATGGTTGGGAGAAAACTTGTAACTTGAGATCAAACCTTACTACTTGGTTTGGTCTTTTTTCAAGTTTTTGTAAACAATTCAATGCATTAATATGGTATGATATGATAAATAGTAGGGAATAGTCACAGTGCTGTCCCGTTAAGGGGGTAATGTATATGCTAAGCAGAAAATCTAAATTTGCCTTAATTATTGTAATAATAGGTTTACTTTTATCGAGCTATCTTTTAGCAAACAAAAAGAGTAGCCTATATGCGATTAAGGAAGCTACATATCCTAAGAAAATTGGTTTTGATGATACAGAGGAGAAGAGAAAAAGATTTGAAGAGATAAGTGAAGATTTTTTAGTAAATCTAAAGAAGTTTTCAATCAATTCGGCTTCATTAACTTTGAGTAAAGCAGATAAAAATAGAAATAGTCTGTATTCACCAATAAGTTTATATATGGCATTGTCTATGGTGGCAGAAACAGCAGGGGGAGAAACACAAAAAGAGATTTTGCATGCCCTTAATATGGATAATATTCAAATCGTAAGGAGTGAAACGCCTAAACTATTTAGGAGACTTTATTTTGATAATCAGATTGGGAAGTTGCATTTAGGCAATTCCTTATGGCTTAATAAAGATATTAGGTTTAATAGTGAATTGCTGGATTTATTAGCCAATGAATATTATGCAAGTTCATATAGTCTTGATTTTTCGAGTAAAGAATCTTCTAAGGAAATTAGCAAATGGGTGTCTGAGCATACAGGTGGCAAGCTCGGAAATGAAAATGGTGAATTTAAACTTAGTCCAGATGATGTAATGACATTGATTAATACTGTATACTTTTATGATGAATGGATAGACAGATTTAATATAGAGAATACAAAAGAAGATAATTTCTACCTTGATGATGGAAATATAGTAAAAACAGATTTTATGAATATGACCTATGGAAGTCATTGGTTTGTTGGTGTGGAAGGGTATACTGCATCATTATTAAACCTTAAAAATTCTAAAAGTATGATATTTATACTTCCTGATGAGGGGTTAAGTCCATATGATATAGTATCAGATAAAAAATTATTAGATGAGGCTGTAAACTCTATTTATTCAGATAAAGGACAACATGGCAAGGTCATATTTAAAATACCAAAATTTAAATTCTCTTCTAGTTTAAATCTAATTGAAACAAGCAAAGCACTGGGTATAAAAGAAGCCTTTGAAAATCAGGCAGACTTTGCAAATCTTTCAGATACAAAGCCTTTGTTTATCTCTGAAATTAAACAAAATTCAGCTATATCCATCGACGAAAAAGGTGTAGAAGCCGCAGCTTATACTGAAATCGGATATGCTGGAGCAGCTCAACCAGACGGTATTGCAGAAATGATTTTAGATAGACCATTTATTTTTGTAATAACCGGAGTTGAGGGTTCACCTTTATTTATTGGAATTATAAATAATCCTAATGTTGAGTAAAGGGGTTATATTATGAAAAACGTAGTTTTATTTGTAGTATTTAGATTAATCTTCGATATTATATTATCAGAAATATCAAAGAATCATCCTCGGATTTTTACATTTTTTTATAAGTTTATTGATAAACTTAAAAGAAAAACAATTTACAAATGGGTAGGAGTTCTAATTTTATTAACAATCTGCGCTATCTTTGTTGTCGAGTTTAAAGTTAACGATATATTATCAGGAATGATTGCAGGATTTATTATTAGTCTATGGGAACTCGGTTTTAAGAAGGAGGAAACAGCAAGATAAAGAGATGATTTTTTGTTTAAAAAAAGGCTGTAAGAGATGAGATAAGGTATTGGCAATGATATAATATTTATTAATAAAAAGTTAATAATGAATTAAGTAGGGGGTGAATTCAATGGATTATAGTAGTAAGTGTAAAAACATATTAAAAAGACACGAAAATATAATATTTGCATATATCTTTGGATCTTACGTACAAGAGAAATTAAGAAAAGATAGTGATATAGATATTGCAATATATTTAGATAAGAAGATTGATGTGAAAATATATCTGAAACTTAAAATGGATTTAATGGAGGCTTGCAATAGAGAAATTGATTTAATCATCCTAAATGATGCAACCCCTTTATTAAAATATGAAATATATAAAAATCATATTTTATTATTTACGAATGATAAACAACTTGAATCCAATTTCAAGGTAAAGACTTTATTTGAATATAATGATATAAAAAGATATCTAGACTTATCTTATGATAAAACTATTGATAGACTAAAAAAATAGGTAGAATCTAATGGTTAATATTGAAGTAATTAAGAAAAGACTAAGTCAAATAAAGAAGTTTATAATTTTTATCGATAATAATTTTGTTCAGTAACGTATATGTATTAAAATATGCAACTCACAATTCACGATGCACAATGCATAATTATAGGGACGACCTTTGGTCGTCAGAAAAGACCCTAAAGCTTGACCCAAACAATTGTGAACTGTGAACTGTGCATTGTGAACTTTTATGTCATATTCTTTATATTATGCGTAATAACAACATAGACCAGATTGTAGGTTTAGGAGCACGGAGTAAATAATTAAAAGGGCAAATATTCAAGATTTAACCAACATTGGAATTAACAATAAACATGAAATTAGAATATATAAAGACAATTTCTTTAAACTATTAAAGATATAAGATAATTTGTATAGTTTAAAGGAATGGGAAAATGAATCAAATAATAATAAAGTATATAATTTTATTTATAATAGGAGGGAACTCCTATTTTTATGTTGAACTGTTATGGAGAGGATATTCACATATAACTATGTTTTTTTTAGGGGGATTATGTTTTGTACTAATTGGATTGATAAATGAAATTCTAGTAGAAATGCCTTTGCTTATACAGCAGGGCATATCTTCCCTTATTATTACAATATTAGAGTTGGTATTCGGATTAGTCTTTAATATATTGTTAGGGATGAATATTTGGGATTATAGCAATTTAAAATTTAATTTCATGGGGCAAATCAGTTTAAGGTATAGCATTCTTTGGTTTTTTCTTTCTCTACCCGCCATAGTTTTTGACGATTATCTAAGGTATTGGATATTTGGGGAAGAGAAACCACAGTATACATTTATAAGTTACAATCGAACAGGGGTATAGATTTTGTATATTTTAAGTTGTGATTATAATGCTTATATGAATCAAAGAATAAAAAGATAAACCATGTAATAGTTTTGGAAGATTGGATAGAAGAGAATCTAACCTCTTGACACTCACATTTTTTTAACATATAATTGTATGAAATGAATAAATACTTTGAAAAGGAAGAGTATTTAAATCCCTTAGTTTTAGAGAGTTAGCCATATTGGTGGAAGGCTGATGCTAATATTTAAAGAAGACACCTTGGAGTAAATAATCTTAAAGGATTATTCGCTATGATTTTAGCGTTAAAATATTAAGTTGAGGATTACCTAATTAGGGTGGTACCGCGAGATAACCTCTCGTCCCTGAAATTTCAGAGATGAGGGGTTTTAATTATTTTTGAGGAGGAAAAAATATGGGAGAAAAGATGGGCAATTTAAGAAGAAGTATGATGTGTGGAAACTTAAGACCAGAGCATGAGGGTCAAGAGGTTACACTGATGGGCTGGGTACAAAGAGAAAGAAATCTTGGCTCACTATTATTTGTGGATTTAAGAGATACGACAGGTATTTCTCAAATAGTATTTGATAGTACTGAAAATGAAGAATTATTTAAGAAAGCAGTAACTTTAAGATCAGAATATGTAATTGCTGTAAGAGGAAAGGTAAGAATTAGATCATCAATCAACAAAGAAATGCCTACAGGAGAGGTAGAAGTATTAGCTGAAGAATTAAAGATATTAGATGAAGCAGAAACCCCTCCAATCTATATAAAAGATGATGACAACGTATCAGAAACAATGAGATTAAAATATAGATACTTGGATTTAAGAAAACCTCGTATGCAAGAAAATCTTAAAACAAGGGCGAAGGCAGCTAAAGTTGTTAGGGATTTCTTCTATGAAAATAATTTTGTTGAAGTAGAGACACCTTTCTTAACAAAACCTACTCCAGAAGGGGCCAGAGACTATCTAGTGCCAAGTAGAGTGAACCCAGGTGAATTCTATGCACTGCCACAGTCTCCACAGCTAATGAAACAGCTTCTAATGGTTTCAGGCATGGATAGATATTATCAAATAGTAAAATGCTTTAGAGACGAGGATTTAAGGGCAAATAGGCAACCTGAATTTACTCAAATAGATATAGAAATGTCATTTGTTGATGTAGATGATGTTATCAGCATCCAAGAAAAATTCATTTACAAATTATTTAAAGAATTAAAAGGTATAGAAATAGACCTACCTATTAGACGAATGACATACAAAGAAGCTATGGAAAGATACGGAGTAGATAAACCAGATTTAAGATTTGGCTTTGAATTAGTCGATATATCCGATTTAGTAGCTAATTGCGGATTTAAGGTATTCTCAGGTGCTATAGAAAATAAAGGAGCAGTAAAAGGTATCAATGTAAAGGGTTATGGAGACAAATTTACTAGAAAAGATATTACATCGCTAGAAGAATATGCAAAAACATATGGTGCAAAAGGATTAGCATGGATAAAAATAACTGAAGAAGGAATTACGTCACCAATAGCAAAATTCTTTGGTGAAGAAGAATTCCAAAATATATTAAATAGATTCAATGGAGAAAAGGGAGACTTAATCCTAATTGTTGCAGACAAATTATCAATAGCATATGATTCTCTAGGAAATCTAAGAAATGAAGTAGCAAAGAGACTTAACTTATTATCAAATGATGACTTTAAATTAGTTTGGATAACAGAGTTCCCACTATTTGAATATGATGAAGAAGAGGGAAGATATGTGGCTAAACACCATCCTTTTACTCACCCAATGGATGAGGATATTCATATGCTAGAAACAGAGCCTCAAAATGTTAGAGCAAAGGCTTATGATATAGTAATAAACGGAGACGAAATGGGTGGTGGCAGTATAAGGATTAACAATAGTGAATTACAAAGCAGAATGTTTAAGGCTTTGGGATTCACTGAAGAAGAGGCTAGAGAGAAATTTGGTTTTCTATTAGAGGCATTTAAGTATGGAACTCCTCCACATGGTGGAATTGCTTTTGGATTTGATAGACTTATAATGCTATTTACAAATAGTTCAAATATAAGAGACGTAATAGCATTTCCTAAGACTCAGTCAGCTACTTGCTTAATGACAGATGCACCAACTATAGTGCCTGAAAAACAATTACAAGAAGTTCATGTGAAAGTTGATGTTAAATAACATTTCCACTCCTGCAAAAGCTTTGGTAAGATAAGGATTAGGGAAGATTATTTTGATAGAATATGATATAATAGATATAACCAATATCAATGACAAATACATCAATTTATTTCTAGTCTTGACTTTATTTAGATGTTATTGATATGGTTTTTGCAAAAATGATTTGATTAATACCTGTAAGATAATGGGTATATCTATTATAATCCAAAGAAGTATTACCTTCGTATCATCTGTAGTAGGTTTGATATCAGCTTCTGAGGTAAAGATTTGATAAAATAGGAGGTGTATTTATGGAACAAGTTGGTTTTGTAAGAAAAACTTTTAAAGATAGAGTTGAATTAGAAGTTCGTAGAACATCAGGGTGAGGCGGTTGCAAAGGATGTGCTTCGAGTTGCGAAGTCAAACCCCATATTATTTCCATAAAAAATGACTTAAATGCAAAGGTTGGAGACTTAGTTGAATTAGAAGGTGAACCTAAAAACATTTTAAAGTATGCTTTTATAGCATATATGATTCCCTTTATATTTTTAATAGTGGGTATCTTTGCAAGTTCAAGCTTTTTTAAGGCTAAAGGTAATCCTAACTATGAAATATTAAGTTTCTTAGTTGGTTTAATTTCTCTTACAGTATCCTACTTTGTGGTAAAATTATTAGATAAAAGAATAGCGGAAAATGATGAAGGCGCTATTAGAATGACAAGGATACTATAAAGGAGGTACTATCTTTGGCGGATAAAAGTGCTGTTGTGAAGAGACTTAGAAGAGTAGAGGGTCAAATCAAGGGAATTCAAAAAATGGTTGAAGAGGATAAATTTTGCGGTGACATATTGATTCAAATAGCAGCAGCAAGGGCCGCACTAAACAGTGCGGGAGGTCTAATTTTAGAAAACTATATGAAAACATGTTTAAAAGATTATCTCTCTGGCATGAAGGAAGAGGAAGCATTAGAAAAATTAGTTGAAGTAATGGTAAAGTATACAAAGCAAAATTAAGCTTAGTTTAGTAAGTTCGGGGCGGTATGGAAACCGCCCCTACTACTTTTTTGTTATTTCATAATTAATATTCTTGTAAATAGGGTATTTTATTTATATAATGTTAGTGATTAGTTGTTGATTCACTTTCATGGACGAAAACATAAAATTCTTATGAAGGGAGTTTAATAAATGGATTTTAGAAATCTAGAGAAGATGGACCCAGAAGTAATGGATATTATTAATAAGGAGATTGAGAGGCAACAAAAGCATATAGAGTTGATTGCATCTGAGAACTTTGTATCTCCTCAAGTAATGGAAGCTATGGGGAGCCAATTAACAAATAAATATGCAGAAGGTTATCCAAGTAGAAGATATTATGGTGGATGTGAGGTAGTCGATTTAGTAGAAAATTTAGCTATAGATAGATTGAAAAAGATATTTGGTGCAGACCATGCTAATGTTCAACCCCATTCAGGCTCAAATGCTAATCTTGGTGTATATATTGCGGTATTAAAGCCTGGAGATAAGGTACTAGGTATGAATTTATCACAAGGTGGACACTTGACCCATGGTAGTCCAGTAAACATCTCCGGACTATATTACAACTTTGTTGCATACGGAGTAGATAAAGAAACAGAAAGAATTGACTACGATGCAGTAAGAGAAATAGCATTAAAAGAAAGACCAAAGATGATAGTAGCAGGTGCAAGTGCTTACCCTAGAGAAATTGATTTTAAAAAATTCAAAGAAATAGCAGATGAAATAGATGCATACTTAATGGTAGATATGGCTCATATTGCAGGACTTGTTGCAGCAGGACTTCACCAAAGTCCAGTTCCTTATTCAGATTTTGTAACCACAACGACTCATAAGACATTAAGAGGTCCAAGGGGTGGAGCAATTCTTTGCAAAGAAGAATATGCAAAAACAATTGACAAGGCCATATTCCCAGGAATTCAAGGTGGACCATTGATGCATGTCATAGCAGCAAAGGCAGTAGCATTTGGAGAAGCATTGCAAGATGATTTCAAAGAATATCAGAAACAAATTGTAAAAAATGCTAGCGCACTTGCAGAAGGACTAATCGAAAATGGCTTTAGGCTTGTATCTGGAGGTACTGACAATCATTTAGTTTTAATAGATGTAAGAACAAAAGGATTGACAGGTAAAAAAGCAGAAGAACTCTTAAATGATATAGGAATTGCTACAAATAAAAATACAATACCTTATGACCCTGAAAGTCCATTTGTTACTAGTGGTATAAGAATTGGTACTCCAGCAATGACAACTAGAGGAATGAAAGAAGAAGAAATGAAGGAAATTGCATATTTGATTAATTTAGCATTAGATGAAAAATATGATAGGGATACAATAAGAGCAAAGGTTCATCATCTATGTGAGAAATTTCCATTATACTAAATATTAGGGGTGGTTTTCATGCCACCCCCTTTACTGTAATTTAGCAAGAAAATAAAGGCGGAATTTTAATGGAATTAAGAAATCTTAAAGAATCAAGAAATATAATTGAAGAAGTAGATAAAGGAAGTATAGCCGAAGAACTGGAAATTGAGCCTGGTGATATACTACTTTCTATAAATAATGAGAAGGTTAAAGATATTATAGACTATAAATTTTTAATATCTGATGATTTTCTGTTGGTAGAAATACAAAAGCCCGATGGAGGGATATGGGAATTTGAAATAGAAAAAGACTATAATGAAGATTTAGGTATTGTCTTTTCAAATCCATTAATTGATAAGGCAAAGTCCTGCAGAAACAAATGTCTTTTTTGTTTTATAGACCAATTGCCTCCAAATATGAGAGAAACGCTATATTTTAAAGATGATGATTCAAGATTATCATTTTTGCAAGGTAATTTTATAACCCTAACAAATATGAGCGAAGATGAAATAGAACGTATCATTAAATATAGGTTAAGCCCAATAAACGTCTCAGTTCATACAACAAATCCTGAGCTACGAGTCAAAATGTTACATAACAAAAACGCTGGTAACGTATATGAAATATTGAAAAGATTTCATAAAGCAAATTTAGAGGTAAATTGTCAGATAGTCCTAGTGCCAGGTATAAATGATGGAGATGAACTTTTAAGGACTATATA
The DNA here is from genome assembly GCA_033809995.1 of Tissierellaceae bacterium. GTDB lineage: Bacteria > Bacillota > Clostridia > Tissierellales > Tissierellaceae > Paratissierella. The sequence goes on along the minus strand of JAPXKQ010000012.1, from coordinate 12,846 downwards.
TGATTTATCTAAATTATATCCTACAATTGAATCAGTAGCGGTAGTACCTGTAGGTATTACAAAATATAGAGAAGGACTTGCTAAGGTTACCCTTTATGATAAAAAATTATCTGATGAATTATTGGATACTATAGAAAATTTGCAAAGGGAATTTCTCAATAAAAAAGGGACTAGATTCATTTTTCCATCAGATGAATTTTATTGTTTATCTAAAAGAGATGTGCCATCTTATGAGGAATATGAAGGTTTCCCTCAATTAGAAAATGGGGTTGGCTTGATGAAATCTTTTGAGTATGAGATAGATGAGGAATTGGCAAAAATAAAGTCACCAATTAATACAAATAAAAGATATATTTTAGCAACTGGAACCTTAGCATATGATTTTATATTAAATTTAGCATCTAAAATAGAAGGAAAATTTAAAGGTTTAGAATTAAAAGTTATCCCTATAACCAATGACTTTTTTGGTGACACTATTACTGTAGTGGGTTTGGTTACAGGAAATGATTTAGTCAATCAGTTAATGAAGTATACTAATGATATGGATGGGGTTATTATACCTAGATCTATGTTAAAAAGTGATGAAGAAATATTTTTAGATGATTTAAAATTATCTGAAGCCCAAGAAAGATTAGGAGTAAAGATAATTACGTCTAATGTTGATGGAAAAGACTTGATCGAAATATTGAAACAAGAGGTGAAAAAATGAATAGGGCAGTTGTTTGTATAGTAGGTAGACCAAATGTGGGTAAATCCACATTATTTAATAAATTAGTAGGTAGAAGAATAGCAATTACTGAAGATACACCAGGGGTAACTAGGGATAGAATATATGCAGAAGGAGAATGGCTCAATAAATATTTTACCGTAATAGATACAGGTGGTTTGGAACCTGAAAGTGAAGATACAATAATGTCCAATATTAAAAAGCAAGCGCAAATTGCTATTGATACGGCTGATGTTATATTGTTTGTAGTTGATGGAACCGCGGGGTTAACTCAAACAGATAGAGAGATAGGGGATATTTTAAGAAAATCAGGTAAAGAAGTCATTGTTGTTGCAAATAAAATTGATAATCCAAAGGTTCCAAGTGAAATATATGAATTTTATGAACTAGGGTTAGGAGAGCCAATTATTATCTCTGCAGAGCAAAGTTTGGGATTAGGAGATTTATTGGATAAAGTTGTAGAGCAATTTCCTGAAGAAAGAGATACTAATTTAGATGAAGATACTATTAGAGTTACCTTTATAGGAAGACCAAATGCTGGCAAGTCATCCCTAATAAATTATGTATTAGGTGAGGAAAGGGTAATAGTTACAGATATTGCAGGCACCACAAGGGATTCCATAGATAGCTATTTTCAGCATGGAGACAATAAATACGTATTTGTAGACACAGCAGGTTTGAGAAGAAAAAGGAGTATTTATGAAAATGTAGAAAGATACTCTGTGGTAAGGACTCTCGCAGCGGTTGATAGATCAGATATATGTGTTCTTGTAATTGATGCAACTGAAGGGGTGACAGAACAGGATACAAAGATAGCAGGATATGCACACGACAATGGTAAAGGAATTATCGTGGCAGTTAACAAATGGGATATAGTAGAAAAGGACAATAAGACATATTTAGAATTTGAAAAATCCATAAGGGAAACCTTAGGTTTTATTAACTATGCCCCAATAGTATTTATTTCAGCTCTTACTGGGCAAAGAGTGAATAAGCTGTTGGAATTAATCAATCTTGTAAATAATAACTACAACTTAAGGATAAGTACAGGAGTTTTAAATGATATAATAAATCAAGCTGTATTAATGAATCAACCCCCATCCGATAAAGGCAAAAGAGCAAAAATATATTATGGCACCCAAGTTTCTGTACGACCACCTAGATTTATAATATTTGTAAATGATATGGAATTGATGCATTTTTCATATACAAGATATCTGGAAAATCAAATTAGAATTCATTTTGGATTTAGCGGAGTTCCAATTCAAATAGAATATAAAGAAAGGGGCAAAGGTGAGTAGTAATGAAATTTGTTATTATTGGAATTATATCTTACCTTATAGGTTCATTTTCTTCAGCATATCATCTGGGAAAGGCATTAAAGAAAATAGATATCAGGACCCAAGGTAGTGGAAATTCAGGAGCTACAAATGCACTAAGAGTAATGGGTGCAAAAATAGGTATTTTGACTTTCCTAATGGATTTTTTTAAGGGTATTTTAGCAGTTTTAATTGGATTTTACTTAGGCGGATACAATGGTGGATTAATAGGAGGTATTTGTGCGGTTATAGGTCATGACTTTCCCATATTTATAGGTTTTAAAGGTGGGAAAGGTGTAGCAACATCATTAGGAGCGTTAGCGATACTACATTTCCCAACAGCTTTAATTTCTGTCATAATAGGGATTATCGTAGCATTATTTACTAGATATGTTTCTTTAGGCTCAATAGTATTTTTCATATTGAACCCTATTATTAGTATTATTTTAAGTGAACCCAATAATCAATATTTAACATTAACCACTATATTTTTAGGATTACTTGGAATATATAGACATAGATCAAATATAAAAAGACTCATAAGAGGAAATGAAAACAAGATTGGTAGGTGATATTTATGTGTAAAAGTATAGGGGTATTAGGAGGTGGAAGCTGGGGTACTGCTCTAGCTATACTTCTAGCAAATAAATCCTATAATGTGGATATATGGGTGAGAAACAAAGAACAATCTCTTGAAATGGACAATACTCGGGAAAACAAGAGGTATTTACCCAATGTAAAGTTTCCAGATGGTTTAAATGTATTAAGTGACTTGGAAAAGACAATTTATAAGAAGGATGTAATATTATTAGCTGTACCTACCCACGGAGTAAGGGAAGCATTAAGCAATGCAAAGGATTTAATAAATAAAGATCAAATCATAGTTAATGTAGCTAAAGGTATTGAAAATGATAGTCTTTTAAGAATATCACAAATTGTTAAGGAAATCTTACCAGAGAATAAATATGCTATACTTTCTGGACCTTCTCATGCAGAGGAGGTAGCTATCAATATACCAACAACAGTAGTATCAGCATCAGATGATATGAAAATAGCTAACTACATACAGGATTTATTTATTACACCTACGTTTAGGGTATATACAAATCCAGATGTAATTGGTGTAGAACTTGGAGGAGCATTAAAAAATATTATAGCTTTAGGTGCTGGAATATCAGATGGTTTGAATTATGGCGATAATACAAAAGCTGCTCTTATGACAAGGGGAATATTTGAAATGTCAAGATTAGGTGAAAAATTGGGTGCCAATCCAAATACCTTCTCAGGACTAGCGGGTATAGGTGACTTAATCGTTACGTGTACCAGTATGCATAGTAGAAATAGACGAGCTGGAATTCTTATTGGTCAGGGAAAGAGTATGGATGAATCAATAAAAGAAGTTGGAATGGTAGTAGAAGGTATAAAAACTACCAAATCGGCATATATATTAGCTAAGGAATATAATGTGAATCTGCCTATAACATCCGAAATATACAATGTATTATATAAAAATGCTAATGCAAAAGAATCTGTTGATAGGTTGATGCAAAGAGATAAAAAGCATGAAATGGAAGATGTAGCACAAGATAAAAAAAGCTTCTAAAAAGAATTATAAGGTAGCTTTTTTTGAAACTCGTAGCCGAAAAGTATAAATTAAGGTATATTAAGACTTTTCTACTCGTGATAAAGATTTTGTATAATAAACCTGCTAAAAAGCAGGTTTTTTTTATTCCAAAGTAATATTTATAAGTTTTTCACGTATATATTATAATAGTAATTTATTATGTAATAAGGGGGGTAAGACGTGGGGAATTTTGATATATACAAGGACATAGCTGATAGAACAGATGGAGATATATATGCAGGTGTAGTAGGTCCAGTAAGAACAGGAAAATCAACCTTTATAAAAAGGTTTATGGAATTATTGGTTATACCTCATATGGATAATAAACATAAGAAAGAAAGAACGATTGATGAGTTGCCATTAAGTGGAGCAGGAAAAACCATAATGACAACAGAACCCAAATTTGTACCTTCAGATGCTGTTGAACTTACAATAAGTGAAAATATAAAATTTAAAGTTAGGATGGTTGACTGTGTAGGATACTTAGTGAAAGGTGCTTTAGGACATGAAGAAAATCAAATGCCTAGAATGGTAACTACACCATGGAGCGAGAGACCTATTCCTTTTGAAGAAGCTGCAGAAATAGGTACTAAAAAAGTAATTAATGAGCACTCAACAGTTGGTATAGTTCTTACTACTGATGGGTCTATTACAGATATACCTAGGGCTAATTATATAAAGGCAGAAGAAAGAGTAGTAGAGGAGTTACAAGCATTAGAAAAACCTTTCATCATCATATTAAATTCAAAACATCCAAATCTCGACAGCACTGTTGCTTTAAAAGAAAGTTTAGAAAACAAATATGGTGTCTCTGTACTTTCAATGGATTGTCTAAATATGGAGGTTAGTGATGTTGAGAAAATATTTGAAAATCTATTATTTGAATTCCCAGTAAAAGAAGTAAATATTAATCTTCCAGGCTGGATTGATGGTCTTCCTAGGAATCATTGGATTAGACATGGTGTTATGAGTGCACTTCAAGAATCAATAGTAGGTATGGATAAACTGAATCAAGTTGAAGGCTGCCTGAATCCGCTAAAAGATGTTGATGTGGTAGAAGATTTAGTAATCAAGGAAATCCATTTAGGAGAAGGTGTTGTTGATACTGAAGTAGTATTGGAAGAGGGATTGTTCTTCAAGATATTAAACGAAATCACTGGATACACAATAGATGGAGATTATCAAATATTAAGTCTTGTGACAAAGCTAGCTGAGACTAAGAAAGAATATGATAAGATAGAAAAGGCTCTGCATGAAGCCAGAGAAATAGGATATGGTCTAGTAAGCCCAAGCCTAGAGGAATTGGAATTGGCCGAGCCTGAAATCTATAGACAGGGAAATAGATTTGGTGTAAAACTTAAAGCGAAGGCCCCATCACTACATGTATTAAGAGCTGACATTACTACAGAAGTATCGCCACTTATTGGAACAGAAAGACAATCAGAAGAACTAGTCCAATATTTTATGTCTGAGTTTGAGAATGAGCCTGCAAAGATTTGGCAGTCAAATCTATTTGGTAAGTCTCTATATGATTTAGTAACAGAGCAGCTACAAGGAAAATTAAGTACAATGCCAGAAAACTCAAGACAGAAAATGAGAAGAGCATTGGAAAAGATATTGAATGATGGTAGTGGCGGACTAATCATAATAATAATATAGTCTGTATGTAATTAAGAAATGATAATAGTACACAGAATTATTTACACTGCCTGGGATGGTTCGCCATTCAATAAGGCAGTGTAAATATTTAAAAAAGCCAGGAGCGGTATGAAAACCGCCCCTATTTTACCCTTCTTAATATAATTTCCTCATGTTTAGTAACTTCTTTTTCTATTCTATTAAGGGTTTCAGAATTCTGTATATATCCATCGAAAAGTAATTCAAGCTTCTTTCCGTGTTCTTGTTCAATCACTGTAACTCTACTTTCAATTCTTTCCAACCTATGTTCTACTCCATCTATCTTACCTTCAACCCCGTCTAATCTACTTTCAACTCCATCTAATCTACTTTCAACCTTGTCCAATCTTTGATTTACTTCACTAAATCCGTTTTGCATGTCAGCATACATTTTAGTCATAAATTCAAATAATTGTTCATTATCAGCCATTTATATCTCTCCCTTTATATAAAACATTTGTATGCCAAACCATTGTTGTAATAATATTATGTATATTAAATAGACTTATGAATAAAAAAAGCTTCTATTGAAGCGTTATTAAATTAATGAAGCTTTTTGCCCTAAAGGATAAGTTCAACTAAGTATTAGATGGAAAATCACCATCTAACACTAGTTTCCTATATGAAACTCATTGACGGAAAGTTCTTTAGATGAAATAGCTGAAAAGTAGAACTTTCCTATTCGTTATAAAAAAATGGTCGGAGTGATAGGATTTGAACCTACGGCCCCATGACCCCCAGTCATGTGCGCTACCAAACTGCGCTACACCCCGATTTCAATTGTTATTATATATTACAATTTTGCATTTGTAAAGTATTTAAAATGAATCTAAATTATGATATACTATAATTTAACAATAAACTTAGGAGGTATATTTTAGTGTTTTTGCAAGAATTTTTCATTATGCTATTTATTATAAGCGTAATTGGATATATACTAGTAGTTTTAAAAGAAAAAATATATTTAAAAAACAATATGATTATTATAGATAATAAACACGTAACTCAAGAACATTTAGATAAAACAGATTTAAAAGAATTTTTTTTAGATGGTAAAAGAATAAAATCTGGTGATGAAATAAAAGTTATCACAAAATCAAAGGATAAATATATAGGAACAATAATTGGGGCAACCCAAAGGGAGAAATCCATATTAATGGTAACCCATAGTAATAGGGTATTGAGTTTCAAGATAGATAATATATTACAATTCAAAATTATTAGTAAATATGGTAAATTTTTTAGTTAACTGGGGGGTATTTAATGTCCCAAACAAGAGTACAAAAGAAGAAAAGGAAGAAAAAAGCTATATTGATTCTTCTTATTTTTCTTGTCATATATTTAATTATTAGTTCGATACCACTTATATTTGGAAATCCTTATAAAACAATATTGCCAAAGGATGATATACTTTTTCACAAGATAGAGGGTCAAGGTGTACTAATAAAAGAAGAATATGTATCTTTTGCTGAAGGCAATGGTCAGGTTGATAGGATAGTTAAAGAAGGTGAAAGGGTAGCAGTTGGCGAAGAAGTAGCAAGAATAAGTCTACTAAATGATACTTCTGGATTAAAACAAGAGTTAATGGAAGTAGAGCAGAAGATAGATACATTAAGCAAATCCAATAGACAAGTGGAAAGTGCAGCAAATGATAAAACAAAATTAGAAGATATTCAAAATAATATTGTAGATAATATCCAAAACTCTATAAATGAAGGTAACTTTTTAGATGTCCATAAGGCCAAAGAAGAGATTCTTATCTATAATGGAAAACTAAACAATGTATCCAAGGAAAATACACTCCTTAACCAGAGTATTGAAAGTCTAAAAGAGACTAAAAAAAGTTTAATTGAAAAAATAGATAAGAATAATATTAGATACTATTCAAGGGACTCGGGATTAGTATCATATGAAATTGATGGTTATGAGAATATCTTTTTACCCCATGACTTTGAAAATTACACATATGATAATTTAAACATCGATGAAAATACAAAGAATGAAATTCAAAATAGAATTAGCGTAGGTACACCGGTATTTAAGATTATTAACAATTTTGAATGGTATTTGGCTATAAAGATTACAAATGCTAAAGATATTGAGGGCTATAGAATAGGACAGGCTATTACTGTTGAAGTAGAGGATAAAGAGATTAGGGGCAATATTACAGCTATAAACACCACGGGCAACAAAGCAGTAGTTGTAGTAAAATTTAAAGATTATCTTCATGAATTGTATAACTTAAGATTTACTGATGCGAAGATAACAAAGGAAAAAATAGAAAGTTACAAAATTCCAGTAAAAACAGTATTTGATTATGAAGGGCAAAAAGGTGTATATATAAAAGAAATAAATGGAATAGTAAAATTTAAGCCTGTTAATGTGATCGATGTTATTGGAGATTATGCTTATATAGAAAAAGGTGATATAAACGGTCTTATAAACATAGAAGGAGAAGAAAAAATGAAAAAAACTCTTTCTTTATATGATGAAATATTTTTAGACCCTACAACTGTAGTGGACGGTCAAATACTTAAGTAATAAGGGGTGTTTAAATGTATATAAAGGAAAATCTTTCAGAAATAAATGAAAATATTCAAAGGGCATTACAAAGATGTGGTAGAAAGGATAGAGTAGAGCTAATAGCTGTAACAAAGACTGTGGATATACCTAGAATAGAAGAAGCAATCGGCCTAGGAATTACAGAGATTGGGGAAAATAAGGTCCAAGAGTTAGAAAAAAAGGTTGATGCATTGGGTGACAAAGTAAATTACCACTTGATAGGTTCACTTCAAACAAATAAAGTAAGATTCATATTAGATAAGGTAAAATTGATACATTCATTAGATAGGGAGTCACTAGCTAAAGAACTTGATAAAAGGGCAAAAATGAATAATATATTAGCAAATGTTTTAGTTCAAGTAAACGTAGCTGAGGAAGAGACTAAATCAGGACTTAAGGTAGAAGAAGTTATACCTTTTATAGAAGAAATATTAAAATATGATAGCATTAGAATTAGAGGTCTAATGACCATTGCACCTTTCACAGAAGATAAAACTCTTTTAAGAAATGTTTTTAGAAAAATGTATGCTTTAAAGGAAGACATACAAGATAGAGGGTACAAAGATGTATATATGGAATATCTCTCCATGGGAATGACAAATGATTATGAAATAGCAATTGAAGAAGGGTCAAATATGATTCGTATAGGTACAGGAATATTTGGAAAAAGAAATTATTAAGGGGGCTAGGATATGAGTAGTTTTATGGATAAGTTTAAATATTTTATAGGAATCGATGAATACGAGGAAGAAGAAGAGTTTGAAGAAGTAGCAGATGAGGAGGCTTTGGACTTCCCTTCATCAACAAGAACAAAAAAGTATAATAATAAGGTGGTAAATATCCATACTAATAGTAATATGAAAATAGCAGTTCATGAGCCATTAAGCTATGACGAAGCTCCACAAATCATTGATGATTTAAAATCTAGAAAAGCAGTAGTAGTAAATTTTGAACAATTGGAACTAAATATAAAAAGACAAATATTTGATTTTATCAATGGTGGTATCTATGCCGTTGAAGGGAAGATTCAAAAGGTAACAAAAGATATATTTATATTAGCACCAAGCAATATAGAAATTGATGGATTAAAGGATGAATTAAAAAGCAGGGGAATTTTCCCTTGGTAATTTAATAGGTGGAAAATATGGCTTTACTAATTAAAACATTGAGTATTTTTGTACAATTTATTGAAGCTCTAATTATCATAAGGATTTTTATGGATATTTTTAGAATGAACTTTGATAACTTCTTTGGAAGACTTGTATATGAATTGACTGAACCAATTCTTGTACCTTCTAGGATATTGTTGGATAAGATTGGTTTAGGTAGAGGGATGTTTGATTTCTCTCCATGGGTAGCAATATTGATATTAAGATTAGTAGCTGGAATTATTATTAATTATTTGAGGTTGTTATGAAAATAGATAGAGAATTCTATACTTCTCACATTAAAGATAACGAGAAGTTAATAGAGATGCGAAGGATATTAGACAAGATAGAAAATGTACTAAATAATCATACAATCGAAACTACAGATTTTTTGGATCCATATGAAAGATATTTAGGAAAATCGATTATAAATAGATTTGAAGTAAATTATATTGAATATGGAGGTCTAGCATCAGCTGAAAGAAAGATATTTATTATATTTCCGTACTATATGGATGCGAATGATATAAAAGTAGATTTATCTTTTTTGAGGCTAAATGGAGATTTAGAGGGATTATCGCATAAGGATTATCTGGGGGCAATTTTAAATCTTGGAATTAAAAGAACTAAAGTTGGGGATATTTTAGTACATAGGACATATGGTGATTTTATTGTTAAACAGGAAATAGGCAGTTTTCTATTATTAAACTTAGAAAGGATTGGAAACAGAAATGTAAAGGTAAGCGAGATTAATTCTGATGAATTAACTGAGCCAGAAGAATCTTTTAAGGAATTTTCAAGATTTTTAACATCATTAAGGATTGATGTATTCTTGAGTTCTGTTTACAATCTTTCAAGGCAGGAAAGTCAGGATGTTATAAAATCAGGTAATGTTAAAATCAACTGGGAACCAATTGATAAACCTTCTAGGGAAATAAATGTGGGGGATATTATATCAACTAAGGGACATGGACGTGCTAAACTTGTTTCTATAGATGGGTTAAGTAAGAAAGGAAGATACAATTCTACTATAAGAATACTAACTTAGACGGAGTGATATGATGATAACACCACTAGATATACAAAACAAAGAATTTAAAAAAACTATTAGAGGTTACAATGCGAAAGCAGTAGATATGTTTTTAGATGAAATCATTGATGATTATGAAAAATTCTATAAAGAAAACATTGAACTTAAGGACAAAATAAGTATGCTTTCAGATCAAATTAACCATTACAAAGCTATGGAGGAAACTTTAAAGAGCACATTGATAGTGGCACAAACTACTTCAGAAGATGTAGTTTTAGCAGCAAGACAAAAATCAGATGGCATTATAGAGGATGCTGAAATCACTGCTAAAAAGATGATTGAACAAGCACGAGAAGATGTTAGAAATATTAAACAAGAATATGAATATTTGAAAAAAGAAATCTTTGTATTTAAGACAAGATATAGATCTTTTATTGAGGCCCAACTACTTTCCTTAGATGATTTCTATAAAGAGGTAGAACTTGTAAGGAAAGAGGGAAGTAAAGAAAATGAAAACAGTGAGGTAGAAGAACTCACAAATCTTGGTGCATGATTTTCTAGAAACTTCTAACTTAACAACTGAATGTTTATCTTTCCATTGGATATATTAAATTTAAGAAATTTATAAGATGGAGGAATCTATGGATAAAGATAAACTTAATCATTTTAGGAATAGACTTTTAGAAGAAAAAAGGAATATAATTAAATCAAAAGAAAATATAACTCAGGAAGAATTTGGTTCTATGGATATGTATTATACAGAAACTTCCAAATACGATAATCATCCTGGGGACATAGCTACCGAGGTATTTTTTAAAGAACAAAATCAAGGATTTAGAAATAAGATGGATGATACTTTTGATGATATAAATCATGCTTTGGAAAAAATCCAAAATGGAAGCTATGGTATTTGTGAAAACTGTCATGAGGAAATAGACGAGGAGAGACTTGAGTTAGTTCCATATTTAAAAACCTGTCTAGAGTGTTCAGAAGACCTAAATCCAAGCTTGGATGATAGACTTTATGAGTCCATAGATGATAAATATGCTAATAAATTTAGTTTGGATCCTGATAGTAACGTTGGATATGACAGGGAGGATGCATATCAGGAAGTTTCATATTACAATATTGTACCTGGTGATCCATCCTTTACTACAGGGGACAATATGGGACTTGTAGTTGATGAAGCTGATGATGACGCTGTTGAGGCAGTAGAAAATATTTCACAAGAATATTATGATGATACATTAAAATAAACTTCTCTTAACCCAAGAGAAGTTTTTTATTGAAATCACACTATTTATAATATAGAATGAGTATAGGTAATAGGTAAGAAGTAAGAGGTAATAGGTAAAAGGTGAGAGGTGAAACACCAAATAACCCAAACAATTGTTAATTGTTATCTGTTAATTGTTAATTTATCTAAACATTGGAGGAATAAAATTTGATACTAATAATAACCGCACTTATTGTTTTAGCAGATCAACTTGCAAAATTTGCAGCAATTAAATATCTTAAAGGTCAAAAACCTATTGTATTAATTAAAGACTTTCTAAGTTTTCATTATACAGAAAATGCAGGTGCAGCCTTTGGTATACTTCAACAGAAAAGGACCTTATTCATAATAATAACCACAATATTTCTAATTGTAATCACATTTTATATTATCAAATATTACAATGAACTTTCTTTGATATCCAAAATAGGTGCTGCAATATTATTAGGTGGTTCAATCGGAAATTTTATTGATAGAATAAGATTTGGATATGTAGTAGATTTCATAAGTGTAAAATTGACTAGAACTTATGATTTCCCAGTATTTAATATTGCTGATATGGCTATTGTACTAGGGACTTTAGTCATAGTCTTTGTAGTTTTGTTCGATAAGCAGTAGCCTTAGGAGGATTTAATGGACATTATTGAAATATATGTAGATGAGGATGATAATGAAAGACTAGATTATTATTTATCTACAGAATTAAATGAAGTATCGAGAACTTATATACAAAAATTGATTAAAGATAAATTGGTAGAAGTAAATGGGCTTGAAAAGAAATCAAGTTATTTGGTAAAAGAAGGGGATAAAATAATTGTTAACCTTCCAAAACCCAAGGAATTGGAAATTGTGCCTGAAAATTTACCATTGGATATTATATATCAAGATGATGATATAGTTGTGGTAAATAAAAGTCAAGATATGGTCGTACATCCTGCCCCAGGGAATTATACTGGTACATTAGTAAATGCATTACTATACCACATAGATAGTTTATCTTCAATCAATGGTGTGATAAGGCCTGGAATAGTACATAGATTGGATAAAGATACATCAGGCATATTAATTGTGGCTAAAAATGATATTAGCCATCGTGCATTATCAGAACAGCTTAAGGACAGAAATGTATATAGAGAATATATTGCCCTATTAAATGGAGTGTTAAAAAACGATAAAGGTACAATAAATGCACCAATAGGTAGGGATCCTAACAATAGAAAAAAGATGAAAGTAATATCTACAAATAGCAAAGAAGCTATTACCCATTATGAAGTAAATAAAAGATATAACAAATATACATTAGTAAAGGCAGTACTAGAAACAGGAAGAACCCATCAAATTAGGGTACATTTTTCATATATCAATCATTCCGTAGTTGGTGATCCTGTATATTCCAATGGGAAAAATGAATTCAATCTCAATAAACAATTGCTTCATGCTCGAAAGGTAGGTATAATACACCCACGTACTAAGGAATATATGG